>VGVX01000002.1 GCA_016873845.1 Ignavibacteria bacterium | reverse complement strand
TTATAGGAAATACCAACTCTACTTAATTCGAATGATGTAAGTCTTAAACCTTGAAAAAGCGGACGAGCTTCACATGCATAAACAAAATCCAGTTTATTTTGTTTGTACATTTCGTGGATAATCCCAAATGCCGTCCCGATTCCGCCGGTAGCTAGCAAACCAGTATTGCAATGGGTAAGTATCTTTGAGCCTGAATTAAATAATTTTGCTCCATTGCGGGCAATTGCTTCACATTGGCTTATGTCATCATTATGGATTTCAATTGCCTTATTTAAAAGTGAAGAATAATTTTGATTACCTTTGCTGGTTTCAAAATAATTTTTCAAATAATTCAATGCAAAGAAAAGATTGATTGCTGTCGGTCTTGTTCTCAGCAATCTATTATATGCATTGTTGAAGTCATTTATATTATTTTTTATAGATAATGCGAGAGCGTACCCAGCTGCGATACCAATTGCTGGTGCACCTCGGATTTCTAATTTTTCAATCGCCTCAGCGATTCGTTCATAGCTTTCAGTTGTCACATATTCTTCAACAATGGGAAGTTTTGTCTGGTTAATAAATGTAAGTTTCCCATTATCGAATTTAAGATTAAAGTAATCCAATCAAGACTCTTCGAAATGAGTTAATGTGAAGAATTGTAAAAATCTGTCATGAATCTTCAAGTAATTCAAATCCAATAATCCTTCGACGCTGAATTTCTCCACGCAAAATGATGCCATTACACTTCCATAAATCACCGCTCTTCTTAATGCATTATTATCTATCAAATCGTTTTTTAACAAATAACCAATGAAACCTCCAGCAAAACAATCACCAGCCCCCGTCGGATCAAATATGTTTTCAAGTGGATATGCTGGCGCTGCAAAAATAATTTCATCTGTAATTAAAAGACATCCATGTTCCCCCTTTTTGATTACTAATTTTGAAGGACCCATTTCTAAAATTTTTCTGCCCGCATGTATTAAGTTTGGCTCTCCAGCAAGCATCCTCGCTTCAGAATCATTTATTATGAGAATATCGACATGCTTTAACGTCTCCTTTAATTCTTTATTCATTCTCTCAATCCAATAATTCATTGTATCACATACAACGAGCTTTTTACCATCGAGTTGATTCAAAACCCCTAATTGTAAAACTGGATCTATATTTCCCAGCATTACATATCTGGTTGAAAGATAATTTTGCGGGATTATCGGATTGAAATCTTTGAATACATTTAAATCGGTAAAGAGCGAATCACGATGATTCATATCGTATGAGTATTTACAGCCATATCTAAAAGTCTTTCCATTCTCGATGATTTGAAGTCCGTCAAGATCGATATTCCTTTCTCGCATCATCTGAAGATAATCTTGTGGGAAATCTTCTCCCACGACACCAACAAGATTTGTTATTGGAGAGAAGTAACTTGCTGCTAGTGAAATGTAAACTGCGGAACCACCGACAGCGTTTTCAACTTTTGCGAATGGTGTTTCGATATCATCGAGACCGAGAGAACCTACAACTAATAAAGACAAAATAAACCTCTTAAGTTTTTATATTTTCAAGTGATACAAATTTAATCGATTCCTTTTCTTTATTCCAATAATCTGCTATTAACTTCGCGGCTTTTTTCTGTCCGGGCCAAGCAAGCATTCTTTTAGCTAACTTTAGATTGACCCATTTGAACTCACTATGCTCTGCTGAAATAATTACTTTTAATTTTTTTGAAACCACGCAGCTTAAAACCGGAACGATTATTATTTCATCCTTTTCCGGTAAGAATATTGAATTTACAAGTGGTACAACAAAAAGTTTTTCAGCGATTAAACCAGTTTCTTCCAGCACTTCACGCATTCCCGCTTGCACTGCAGACTCTCCTTTTCTGATCTGACCACTCACCATCTGCCAGATATTTGGGTATGAATCATGTTTCGCACGTTTTAATAATAAAAATTCGATATCATTTTTCACAACTCGAAAAATGTGAACTTCAACTAAGTTTGATTTTATTTTTGGCATAATGATAATATTATATTGTACCACATCATTTTTATTAAGCGAATTTTTAGGGAACTCTCTAAATCTCTCTTAAAAAGAGAGAGAATTTATTATCAATCATAACTTGGCATAAAATGTTCTGATAGAATATAAAATGTAAAGATATGAATGCCAACAAGTCCTTCATTTGTTATGAGAAAGAATGGGGCTGCCACGAACTTGTTTCGGGAATGTGCTCGTTAACACACGCGGTAATAAAAAATATTTTTATGTGGATGATATTTTTTAAAAATAGTAAAAAGAATTTGTTGGTAAGAGTATGTTGTGTAAGAAAAAATTTGTTTAAATATCCTTAACAAGATAATCACTCAATCTTTTTAATAATATTTTATGACGAGTTTCATAAATTCTGCCAATCTTTCCTGCGATCAAATTGATTGGAGCAACTGCCAGAAAGCTTAACCGAATAACAGATTCTTTAATTATTCCACTATCATTAAAATCATTATCTTTTTCTAAAATAAGTTCGTCGAAGTCCTTAATTAATTGATGGATTTGAGTACTTATGCCACAAACAAGAAAATCATTGTATGGTTGAGGAAGCTGCCGAAGAAGTAATATCGGTCTTAATTTTGATTTTCCATCTGCCTGAGGAAGAGCAGCTAGAACTACATCTTCTTCTTTCATTTATTGTATTCTGGATTAGGTTCTTTGACCATTGTAAGAGTGTATTCTGGTTCGTCTTTAGAGTATGCAATGTTTAATTGAGATAAAGATGAATCAATCCACTCTTTTCTTTCATCTGACTCCGATTCAGATTTAAGAATAGTAACAAGTAATCTGTCCTGTGGATGTAGCTCAACTGGTGCGTCAATTATTATTGATTTACCATCAAAATGCGCCGGTAAAGTAACAAGTGGTTTTTTCATTTTCATTCCGAAATTTTATTTAAAGATAGCAACATTGTGACAGAATAAAAATCCAAAGTTATAACTTCAAACGAGTCCCACACTTTTTCAGAGAAAGACCGAGTATGCCCGTACTTGTTTCGGCTAGGAGTACGTTTACAAAAACGGTAATAAAAATTATGTTTATTCGGAGTGAATTTTTTCAAATCAGTTTGCCATTTAATCGAACTTTCTCTAAATATCTCTCTTAAGTTGACAACATTGCTAATTACGAGGGGGGTAGAGGTGAGTTAAATATAAATCATTTTCTAACCTTAAAAAGTGTAAAATCTGTATAATTAAAAATACGCCCTCAACTCTGCTCTCGCCGAATGAATAGCATGGGTTGAACCATGTGTACGTCCATCGTAACTGACATTTGATTGGAGATTCGTCGAAAAACGATAATCGAAATTGATTCTCCAAAGGAAGTTTTTACCGGTTGTATTTCCCTTTGTTAACTCAAATGGCAGCTGGTTAGATGAGTTATTAACTATTAGTTCGCTTCTTTCTATTTCGAAATTCAATCGGCTCAGATTAGAAAATAAAAAAATTAAACTAACCTGTTGAGAATTTATGTCCAACTGAGTTGCGCTAAATGGATAATAATCGAATGCCCTGGAGATCTCAAACTTAAATCCAACTTCAACTTGACGATAAGGAAAATATGAAAACTTAGTCACAAGTGTATTCGACAATATATCATAATTCCTAAATCCGCCTGCGAAAGATTTTAGCTCATCATTTAAATTTATGTATTCAGTCTGATTTGCAAATTCTTTGATCAATCTTAACCTAACTCGAATTGATTTTTCCTGTTGAAATCTACGCTCATCAGAGATATTGTACTTATTAAATGCGCGCCTCTCAAGAAATCTGAACAATGTATTGAACTCAGAACTGTTTTGAAATAAATAAATATCCTGCTGAATCAGATTGTTCCCTTTTATAGTTGTATTTGGATTTCTAAATGTACTCAATTTCAGCAGGTAAACATTCTTTGCAATTTCGTCTCGACTATTTTCTTCGACTCGTAGATATGTTTCCGTGCTTAGTGGTTTCAAAAAGTCATATAAAAAACCAGAGAATTGTAAATTTTCAAATTCAAATTTGATACGTGAACTTGCTTTTACATCAGTTACAGGGAATAACTCATCTGTCGGAAATGTTGTAAGAATAAAATCGCCATCAAACTTGGTAGGTTCAAATTCGAATTCATCCGCGACACCATTGCTATTTAAGTCCCCTTTGTAGATATAATTTCCCGTTCCTTTTGAAACTCTAAGAAAAACTTTTTCAAGTTTGGCGGATCGTTGAGATGAAGTTTCATAATATAGTTCAAGTCCAGCAAAGCGGTCAAATAAACTTGCTTTACCTAAATATTTTACTACAAGCGAATTGTTGTCGAGAAAACCTTTTGATTTAAATTCATCAGAGAATTTCTTTTGTCTGAATGCTACAGCAAGATTAGAACTCAAATTTCTCAACTGTTTAGTGAAAATGTTTATCTGGAATATATCTGATCTCGATTCTCTAATTAACTTTCCACCCAAAGGGAGGTAATCATTCCTAAAGTTATATTCGCCCGAAATCGAGAGCCAACTTATTTTCTGTATTGTCAACCGTGATATGACATCCACAAATCTAAAACTTCCAAAAGAGACCGAATCAGCGTTATTAATTCTATCATTTTTATTTTCTGCTTCGATACGAACTTCAGGAATAATCCCATCGTAATCGTAATTGATTATTCCAAAATGTCTTTGCCAAATAGAATTAAGGGATTCAGTCTTCGTAGAAGTATGGGTGAAAGAATAATTTGCTTTTAGCTTCTCGATAGGTTCAAGATAAAAATTCATAACAGCTCGATCCGTGGCAAATTTATTTCCCCTTCTTAAGAATCCCAATGATGAATTGAATAAAAATCTTTCACGATTAAAATTCACACTGATTTCTCTCAAACGTTCATCTTCAACTGAAGCAGAAGGTTCCAAATTCCAATTTCTGTTATATTCAACTTCAAAAATCCGATTGATCGAATTATAGGTTTTTTCTGTGAACCTTTCATAGTATGAAAGTCCGGCTGAACCAATTAATTCGTTAAACAGATTTATTCCAAGTGAGTCAAATCCAATTTTAAATCTATATGCTTTGCCAAGATTATTCTGATCGTCAATCGAAGAAAAACGATTTTGATCTTTAGAAGAAACTGACAATTCTAAATCCGTATAAAATCTTTCGAATATCCTTGTTGAAAGAAAAATATTGCCAACTTGACTTAATTCCGGCAGCGGAAGAAGTGCTATAGGTAAATACGAACCACTTCCAATTCCAACAAACTTAAATTGTCCAATCCCAGTTTTTATATAATCCCCCTTTCCAATTCCTACAAACGAAAAGCTTACATTATACAGAGCTTGAACATCGCCGGGAGAATAAAAATATATTTTAACTGACTGTGAATTAATTACAGTATCTTTTTCAACATATAAACCTTGTGGCTGACCGAGCGAGTCATAGCCGACAAATTTAACTCCAGATTTTGAAGCTCTGAGCCGATCACTTCCGCTTAATTCCAAAATATTTTTATCACTTTCAGACAGAATTATATCTATTGGTGCATTTTGATCATCTCCTTCACGAAAATAACTTGCTGCTATTTGTAAATTTCCCTTCAGAATGCTTGAAGTAATTGTGGAACCGAAGAAGCTTCTTTCATATTTTCTGTCAGAATATTCAAAATCAACGGAGATGCGGCTTGCCGATGTGATAATTTTTTTCGGTGTGAAAAATAGCTCACCGGTACTGTAATCAACTGTGTAATCATAATTTTCGCCGCGAGCAAGCTGTTCACCATTAATAAAAACTTTTTCTGTACCTGCCAATACAATTATTTCTCTTTCTCCATTTATTCCGTTAAGACGGTATGGTCCTTGGACACCATCTAAACCGAGAATTGTTTGACTGTTAAATTTTCCTCTAGACGAAGCAAAAGATACACTTCCGCCAAGTTCGCCACCAAGTAAAAACTCTGATCGCAATCCTTGAAGTTTTCTATTTATTACTCCAAACTCACCAATTCTTTTTTCAATTTGAAAATCACCGAACGTCCCTTGAATATTTTTATGACGCAATTCAATAAAAACCTTATCCAATTCTTGAATTGTCTGAGTGTTACCCTCTGGCTGAATAGGAGAATTCTCATCAGTCAATGCTGCAACAATTTCAATATCATCACTCAGTTTGCCAGCAAGCTGCAATCGCAAACCGGAGTTCAGTGACAAATCTTTATTGCTTCCGACAGTAAATCCTCTTGCTAATGTTCCGCTTTTTTGAAGTCGCGAACCGAATAAATCTGAAGGTGAGAGTGGTCTGGATTTTGTTTCAATAGTTTTAATCTCACCCTTTACTGAAGTATCTTTTTTAACGATGAGAATATTTTTAAAGTGAATAACATCCTTTCTTAGATTTAAAATTCGATAAGTCACGATTAAAATGTTTTCAACCGAAGAATCCGCTTGAATATTTAATTTTAATTGCTGAGTCTGTGGATAAAAATCAAATTCCTTATTAGATAATGATTTCCCATTTAACGAGACAGAAATAATCGATTCGATAAAAAATACCGAATCAATTAAAAATTCTTTTTGATTCTTGAAATAAATCGTGTCAGATTTTGTTTCGAATGCTGAAGAAGATTTTGCTTCCGCTGCAGGATGAACAAACATCATGAACAAAATGAAAAATAGATATTTAATGTAGTCTCGCGCCAATTTTAATGAAACTAATTCAATAAAATAAGTTTAAAATAATTTAGTTGAATTCCTTAGAATCTTGGTGGCAGAAGTATCTTCCTAATCAACAGAAAATAGTTGCCACGAAGACACAAAAATAAATTGTAATCAACTAGTGTGCGAAATAATATGTCCTGAATTCCAATGATTACACTGCTTATGGCAGATAAGATTTCAAATTTACGACTTAGTAAAAAAATATTTCGCTAAGCAAAGATAATATTATTCATATCTAAGTGCTTCGATGGGATCGAGATTTGCGGCTTTATATGCGGGATAAACTCCAAACAATATTCCAACAAACGAACAGACAACTAGACCGATGACTATCCAATCAACAGGAAGGATAGCGGATATTTTTAAATACGATGAAATCACAGCTCCTCCAATTATACCGAGAACGATTCCAACGATACCGCCGACTTGACAGATCACAATTGCTTCCATTAGAAATTGAGATAAAATGTTTTTCCTGGTTGCACCGATGGATTTTCTAATTCCAATTTCCTTCGTGCGTTCTGTCACAGAAACAAGCATAATGTTCATTATTCCAACACCGGCTGCAAGAAGTGCAATGAACGCCACAACTGCTGCCCCGATCTTGAAATATTTTGTAATTTCATTTACTTGCGTGAGCATTGATTCGTTTGAAATAATTTCGAAATCATTTTCTTTTTGCGGCGGGACTTTACGGATTGTTCGTAATATGCCTTCAACTTCATCCAAAGTATGCTGATATAATTCTCGGCTTGCTGCAGTTACAGTAATTGCTCCGCCTGCATCTTTACCATAAATTTGTTGAAACACAGTAATTGGTATAGAGACAAAATTATCCTGACCGCTGCCTAAAGCACCTCCGCGCTTTTCATAGACACCTACAACTAAAAAATTGTGTCCATCAACTCTGATTGTCTCACCTATTGGATCGCTGAATGGAAAAAGTTTTTCTATAAGATAATTTCCGATCACGCAAACATCTTTTGAGAATTCAATATCTTGATTTGTCAGACCGCGGCCAAACTCAATCACAATGTTAAGTGTTTGCATTGCATCAGTATTAATTCCTTGCACAGATACATTTGGATTAGTTGAGTTGTCTTTGTACTTAACTGTTCTGCCGCCGCGCTCGAGAAGCATTCCTACAGCGAGTGGAAGTTTTGCCCGGCGTTGTAGTTCTAATCCTTGATCAGCGGTAATATCTTGACGGTTTCTGTATTTACGCCAGCTGTGCATTCCCATTCTTATTGCAGGATATTTTTGCACGACAAAAGTATTTGTTCCAAGCAGATTTAGTGAAGTCTCGATGCTGCTCTGAATCGCTCCAATTGATGTCATAACAACGATGATAGAAAACAATCCAATAACAATTCCAACCAACGTCAATGATGAACGAAGCTTATTCGCCCGCATCGACGAAAGTGCCATTTTGAAACTTTCTTTTATTTGCATATTAAAAATTCCCTATTCTCAATCGCTCACTCATACCGTAATGCCTCAACTGGATCGAGCTTTGAAGCCTGCCAGGCTGGAATAATTCCAGAAACAATCCCAACCAAAGCAGAAATAATTAAAGACAAAAATACAATCGCAAGTGGCATTGCTGTTGGTAAAAATTTATCCACCAATAGAGATAATGGAAATGCAATCATCAGTCCGATTATTCCTCCTATTACACAAATTAAAATTGCTTCAATGAGAAATTGAGCCAAAACAGTTCTACGCTTCGCGCCAATGGCTTTTCGAATTCCTATTTCTTTTGTTCTCTCTTTCACTGATACGAACATAATATTCATAATTCCTATTGCACCGACAAAAAGTGATAAGAATGTAATCACTAATCCAGCAATTTGAATTACACCGACAGTATCGTTATAAGCTTTTAAGAATGCTTCCTGCTGATTGATAGCAAAATCGTCCTCTTTACCAGGCGGAACTTTCCGGATTTTCCGCATTATACCGCGCAATTCTTCTTTCGCATCTTCAAGTTTATCCATTGAAAGGACTTTTACATCAATGCGTGTAGTTCGTCTCTGCCCAAGATTTTTTTGAAACGATGTGATTGGCATAATGATCTGTCCATCGAGAGAAAAACCGCCAAAAAGACTCTGCCCCTGTTTTTCGAGAATTCCAATCACCTTATATGGATGATCCTGGATTTTGATAATTTTATTTAAGGGATTTTCACCTGTAAAAAGTTCGCGGGCAATATCTGCGCCAATCAAGCAGACATCTCTTCCGGATCTATCCTCGAGTGTTGTTAAGAATCTTCCTTCTTGAGGCAGGATATTATTTGTTTGGGCATAGTCGGTTGTGGTACCATAGATTATGGTAGACATAACAGATTTTTCTTTGTACTTAATCGTACGTCCAAACGTTCGCATGTTCGGAGCGACTGCAATTGCATTTTTCATTTGGTCGCGCAAAAGATCTGCATCTTCAATTTTTATGTCTTTGCGGTTTCGGTAAGTCCACCAATCGTCTCCGTGAAACCATGGGAATTTGTCGACATAAAGAACATCCGTACCAAAACTTGAGATGGAACTGATGAAAGCACGATTCAAACCTTCAATTGCAGTACTCATTAAAGTGACAGCAACTATTCCAATAACAATTCCGAGAGTTGTTAATGCAGAACGCATCTTATTAACTCTAATAGCTTGGATTGAAATTAGAAAACTCTCTTTATTTTCTAAAATAAAATGATAAAATTTTTTCACTACACCTATTCGTACCTTAAAGCTTCGATCGGATCAAGGTTTGCTGCTTTGTAAGCAGGATATGTTCCAAATGTAATCCCTACGGCGACACAAAGTAATATACCAATTGTCACCCACACAATTGGAATTGTGAACGTACCTCCGATGAAGCTGCTTGCAAGATTTCCAGCTCCGACACCTAGTAAAATACCAACCAGACCTCCAAGCTGGCATAAGATTATTGCCTCGATAAGAAATTGAGTTAAAATATCTCTCCTCCGTGCACCAACAGATTTACGTATCCCAATTTCCTTCGTCCTTTCTGTAACAGATACAAGCATAATATTCATAATTCCAATACCTGCAGCGAGCAATGCGATTGCTGCAATTGCAAATACACCAATCTTTACACCGTCGGTCACATCATTCACCTGTGAGATCAAAGACTCGTTGGAGAATATGTCAAAATCATTTTCCTCGCCTGGCGATAATTTTCTAACAACTCGAAAAGCTCCAATAGCTTTATCGATAGTTTCATCATAAGTTTCCTTCGATGTACTCATAACTGTAATGTTGACACTTCCCTCAACTCCAGTCCAAGGATCAACATCACCAAAATGTTTGAAGAAAGTCGTAATAGGAATGATCATGAAATTATCTCTGCTCTGACCGAATCTTTCACCACGTTTTTCGAGAACACCCGCCACTTCATAACGATGACCGGCAACTCTAATCACGTTTCCAACGGGATTGACATTCGGAAAAAGTTTATCGACAATGTCTTTCCCTATGAGAATAATATCAGTTGCAAAATCTACATCACTCGAATTTATATTTCTTCCATAATCAACGAACCACTGATTTGTCTGCATAGCTTCAGGAGTAATTCCTGTAAGCATAAGATTCGGATTAGTTTCTCTGTTCTGATATTTCGCCATTACACGGAATTTCCATTTCTCTGCAGCAACGTACTTCGCATCTTTCAAAATTTCATTTAATCTTTGGAAATCCTCAAAAGTTATATTTCTTCTTTTTTCAAATTTCTTTCGCTCTGCTGGATCGCCAGACCGAAAGGCCGGCAGTTTTTGAATCTGGAATGTATTCGTTCCAAGTTGTGAAAGCCCGCCTTCAATATTGTCCTGCATTATCGTAACTACAGTCATAATTGCTATGATAGAAAAAATTCCCACTACGATTCCAAGAATCGTAAGCAGTGCCCGAAGTTTATTTACTCTTAAAGAATAGATCGAGATTTTTAATAATTCTAAAATATTCATGAACCTTTCCCATATCGATCTGTGAATGTATTAAACCAGATTTTTTTCCCGAAGATCACTATTCATACCTCAACGAATCTACAGGATCGAGTTTTGAAGCTGTATAAGCCGGTGCAAAACCTGAAAGCACACCGGTAATTATTGATATAATTATAGCAAGAATTACTGCCGAAGCTTGAACTGAAGTCGGAAGAAACTGGTTAACTACATAGCTTAATATTACAGCAATGATTAGACCAATTATTCCGCCTATTAAGCAAATCGTTGCTGACTCAAGCAAAAATTGAAGGAGAATATTTCTTCGCTTTGCACCGATTGCTTTTCTAATTCCAATTTCTCTGGTTCGTTCTTTCACCGAGACGAACATGATGTTCATAATTCCAATTGCACCTACAAAAAGTGCGAGTCCGGTAATAAAAAATCCGCCAACCTGAATTACGCCAACAGTACTTTCATAAATTTGTGTTAATCCTTCTTGTTGATTAATCGAGAAATCTGATTCGTCTGATGCTTTGAGTCTTCGAACTTGTCTCATTGCTTGTTCGGCTTCAATCTTTGTTTCCTCAACAAGCTGCGGGCTTTTAGCGCGTACATTAATTGTAACAGTCCGCCAAGTCAATCCGAAATGTTTAAATAAGGATTTGATTGGAATATAAGCTTGTTTATCAGGATTGAATGAACCTAAAAGAAAACTTCCTTGCTTTTCTAAAACACCTATAATCAAAAATGAGTGTCCACCGATTTTTACATGCATCCCAAGAGGATCAATATTATTAAAAAGATTTTCCGCGATTTCTGATCCAAGAACAACCACCTCACGGCCTGCATTGCTTTCTACTTCAGAATAGAACCGCCCATTACTAAAAGTAAAATTTGTAGTACTTAGATATTCTGAAGTTGAACCGGTAATAAAAACCGATTCGGCAGTTTTATCACGATACTTAACTGTGCGTACGGAGAAAGCTGTTGGTGCGACAGCGAGCGGAAGTTTAACAAGTCCTTTGAATTTTTCATAATCTTCGAAACTAATATTTCTTCGATTCCGAATTTTCCACCAATCTTGATTCGAGAACCAAGCGAATTTATCAATGTACAAGACATCAGAACCAAGTGAACTGATCCCGGACTCAAAAGAATTATCAACACCTTTTATTGCAGTTGACATCAAGACAACAGAACAAACTCCGATCACGATACCGAGAGTAGTTAGAACTGACCGAATTTTATTTGCTTTAATTGCTCGGAACGAAATTAAAAGACCTTCTTTGAATTGAGTGAACATCTGAGTTATATCTTCCCAATTTTTTTCTTTACAAATTCATCTGATTCAATCAATCCATCACGTAATCTTATTATTCTATTTGCATGCTCGGCAATATATTCTTCGTGGGTAACGAGTATAATTGTATTTCCCTTTTGATGAAGTTCCTCGAAAAGCTGCATGATCTCTTCACCGGTTTTGGAATCAAGATTTCCGGTCGGCTCGTCTGCAAGAATAATTGATGGATCATTTACTAGAGCTCGAGCAACAGCAACTCTTTGTCTCTGTCCGCCGCTAAGTTCATTTGGCTTGTGATGGATCCGATCAGAAAGCCCAACATTTTCAAGTGCAGTCTTTGCTTTTTCTTTTCTTATAGATGAATGAACACCGGCATAGATTAGCGGAAGTTCAACATTATGCAACGCATTCGATCGTGGTAAAAGATTGAACGTTTGAAAAACAAATCCAATTTGTTTATTACGAATAGTTGCAAGCTCATTGTCGTTCATTTCGCTGACATTTTCACCAGTAAATCGATAAAGTCCAGAAGAAGGAGTATCGAGGCACCCTATTATATTCATCAAGGTCGATTTTCCTGAACCAGAAGGGCCCATTATTGCAATGTACTCATTCTTATTTACAGTCAATGAAACATCAGCGAGAGCATGTACTTCATCAATACCCATCACATAAGTTTTGGCAATATGTTCCATTTCAATAATTACTGAGTTAGTATTAGTCATTTTGTTTACCTTAAATTTAGGATTCTTTTTGTCCTCTTCGTTTTTGAGCATTGTCGACGCGTACTTTCGAATCTTCTTGTAATTCCCGACTAATCGCTCGATAGCTTCCAGATACAACTTCCTCATCACCTTTCAAGCCATCGTTAATTTCAATGAAAGTATCATCACTAATTCCAGTTTTCACTTTCAAGAATTTTGCCTTCCCATCCTGGATGACAAAAACACCTTCAGAAGGTTTTTCGTTTTTCTTTTGAGATTTGTTCGTCCCTTCAGGTGATTCTGATGGTTGACTCTCATTCTTTTTAGCAATATCCTGCTTTGGCATTCGAGTGGTAACACTTTGTATTGGAACAGTCACAACATTCACACGAGTTTCTGTTTGAATATCTGCATTTGCTGACATGCCTGGCTTGAGTGCAACATTAGAATCCAAAATTCTAATTTTAACTTCAAAGTTTACAACTTCTTCCTGAGTCCCAAGTCCCTTTGCCTTTGCTGTGTTTCCGATTTCATAAACTACACCAGTAAACTTTTTATCTTGATAGGCATCAACATCAATCTTGGCAGTATCGCCAACAGAGATCAACACAACGTCGTTTTCATCAACTTCTACAACAACTTCCATTTTCTTTAAATCTGCTACGGTCATTAAGTTAGAACCTTGAGTGAAACCAGTTCCCAAAACTCTCTCACCTGTTTTTACATTAAGTTGACTTACAATTCCATCCATTGGAGAAAGAATAGCTGTTTTTGCGAGTTGTTCGCTTGCTTCCTTTAATGAAGCTTCTGTCTGTTGGACAGATGCTTCAGCTGAATTAACTTGAGCTTTTGTAGTTTCAAATTGTGCGCGAATTGCTTCAAGTTCAGCATCGCTTGAAAGCCCTTTTGAGTAAAGTTCTCGAGTACGATTGTAATCAGCTTCGATCTTATTTAATTGAATTTTTTGAATTGAAAGATTCGCACGTGAAGAAGACAAATTTGCTGAAACTCGTTCTCTCTGAGCTAAGTAAGTGTCTTGTTTTATTTTTAATAACAGAGTTCCTTTTAATACTCGGTCTCCTTCTTTAACAGGGAGTGCAACAATTTCTCCAGAAACTTCAGGTGTAATTACGACTTTAAATTCAGGCTGAATTTTTCCAGTGGCACTAACGACCTGAGTAATGGTTCTCTTCGATGCTTTCTCTGTTTGGACAAGAATTATATCTTCTTTGTTTCCACCAAAGATCACTAGTCCAGCAATTATCAGAACTAGTGCACCAATAATTGAGAAAACAATTATTTTCTTTTTATTCTTCTTTTTTCCGTTTGCCATTTATTTCTCCTAAAATAATATTAAACTCTTCTAAGTTTTTCTAATCAGTCTTTTTTATCAGTTGTTTTGTACTCAAGAATACCCAAATAATATTCCATTTGTTTTTTTATCAGCAGATAATCAAAAGTTGAGTTAATAAGTTCACCTTGTGCTTGCGTGAATTGCGAATTTGCAATAAGTAAGTTTAACAAGGTTCCTGAACCGAGACTGTACTTTTCTTCATTAATCCTTAAATTTTCTTTGGCTGCGATAACGTTTTTGTTGTTTACGTCCAATTTTTTCTTTGCGGCTAATAAATCGAGGGAAGCTTTTTTTAGATTCACCTTTATTGTTCGTTCAAGTTCTGAGATTCCAAGTTCAGCGTTTTTATAATTTACTTCTGCGAATTGAACACGATTTGACGTTAGCCATCCATTGAAGATTGGAATACTTAAGCTTAATCCTGCACCGTACGTTCTTGAATCGAATGATGTAAAACTCGAAAAAGAATTTGCCCGAGTACTCGCACTCAATGAACCGCTCAGACGCGGGTAATGCCCGCTTTTTGCGATCGTTATTGCGTAATCGTAACTTTTTAAATCTAACTGCCTGGCGAGGTAATCGCTACGGTTTTCAAATGCAGTTTCTATGATCTTTTCGAAATTTGAATAATCTTTTTCCAGTCTGTTATATTCAAGTGTATCTATTGCTGCGAGAATATCTGCATCCACGAGTGTAAAATCCCTTGTGACATCAAGACTTAAAAATGAAATCAAATCGTTTTTTGCATTCTCATAATTATTTCGTCCTTGAATCAATAGAAGCTCACTGTTACCATAATTTACTTGCTGCTGATAAACATCTGCTAATGTAACTTGCCCAACGCGATTTCGCTCAGTAATAGTTTCTAGGCTTTTTTTATTCCATTTTAGATTTTCTTCTTGAACTGCGAGTAATCTCAATGTTTTCAAAACTCCGAAATATTTTGTTTGTGTTTGAAATACTATATCCTGTTTCAATCTTTCAAGCTTATGTTTGTCTGATTCGTAGTTCACCTTCGACTGACCGATGGATGCAAAATTGGCTAATCCATCGAATAATGTTAAACCTGAACTTACCGATGCAGAATAACTTCTTGATTGCGTTGATGTCTTTGGAATTGGGATGGAAATTCCTCCTACTGATAGCCAACCGCCCTCATCTTCTGACAGTGACCACGAAAATCCGCTGTTTGCAGATAACGAAGGAAGAAAGGCACCAAATGCTCCCCTTATTTGATTCTTACTTGTTTCAAGATTATTAACTGATTGTTGTAATAAAACATTCTTCTGAAGAGCAATACTTACTGCTTCCTCAATTGTTAGTTTCTCTGTTTGTTGTGCGTATCCAATGCTTAGTGCGATTGAAAAGGAAACGAAGAGAACTGTTTTGATCATTCTGTACTCCACAAAAATTTATTGGTTTATAACGAAACTTATGTATTAATGTTGCGAAATTCTGCAACCGATTTTGACAATCTTAAAAAATTTTGGTTTAAATACTCTTTTGCACCTTCATATGTATTTTCGATTTCACCATCCAAAATTGCCTCTTCAACTTCAGTCTTGATTATACCGACACCTTTACACGGTGGAAGTTGGAACATCTCCATGATTTCTTCGCCACGGACTGGTGATTGAAAAGCTCTTAGTTTGTCTCTCTCATTCACACTGTGTATTTTTTGTACGACAAGATCGTAGTTTGAGGTGTATTCCTTCACTTTATCTGGATTCTTAGAGGTGATATCTGCTCTGCACATTAAAATCAAATCTTCAAGATCGTCCCCTGCTGCTACTATTAGCCTGCGGATTGCTGAATCGGTAACCTCTTCATCAACAAGAGAGATTGGCCGCAAATGGAGTTTTGTGAGTTTTTCTATGTAATCAACTTTGTGAAGAGGAAATTTATATTTCTTGAAGATTTTTTTTATTAGTCTTGCACCAATTTCCTCATGACCATGAAACGACCAACCGCTTTGCTCATCATATTTCTTTGTGATGGGCTTTGCAATATCATGAAATAATGCAGCGATACGAAGCCACTCATCATTCGTAACTTCAGCAACATTATCAACAACCTGAAGAGTATGCCAAAAAACATCTTTGTGATGAAAATCTTTCTTTTGGTCCACTCCAGCCATGGCAGCGATTTCGGGGTAGAGAGTTTTCATTACTCCAGTTTTATACATTAGTGCTAATCCTGTCGAGGGTTTTACAGATTGCATAATTTTTAAAAACTCTTCTACAATCCTTTCGGGAGAAACGATTTTCAACCTCTCACTCATTTTGGAAGCTGCATTGAGCAATGAATCTTCGACTGTAAAATTCAGCTGAGATGAGAATCTGAAAGCACGCATAATTCTCAATGGGTCGTCAGAGAAGGTAACTTCCGGATCCAAAGGTGTTCTTATAATTTTTTTATCGATATCTGCCAAACCATTAAAGGTGTCGACAATTTCACCAAAATCATTTTGATTAACTGAAAATGCAATCGAGTTGACTGTAAAGTCTCTCCTTCGAATATCATCTTCAAATGATCCATTTTGTACAGAGGGTTTACGAGAGTTGGAAAAATATGATTCTTTCCTTGCTCCAACAAATTCTAATTTATAATCAAGATAATAAATAAGAGCTGTACCAAAATTTCTGTAGACAGTAATTTCTCTCGTTTGAAGATGTGAGCTCAACAATTCAGCAAATCTAACGCCATCACCAATGACTAAAAAATCCACTTCCCTTTTTTCTCGACAGAGGATTCGATCACGAATATATCCACCGACAACATAGACTGAAAAATTCTGTTCGTCAGCAAATTTTCCAATCATCTGTAATAAATTATCGATTGACGCATCTGATGATTTGTAAAAATTGATATTCATTATTCAATATTAAGGATAATTATTGAGAAGATTAAGGTATCAATGAGTCTCGTATTGGTACAATCTATAATAAATGTATTTCATCAGTAATAGTCTGGTATCCTCTATGACTGTTAACTCACTTTTTTCTAACGTGTTAAGAATTAAATTCGCCAACTCAAAATCGTAGGCTTTGATTGCTTTATAAAATTCATTCTCAAATACATAGAAATTTTTTGAATACTTTGATAAATATTTTTTTTTAACATCAAGTACAAGATAATTGTGGAATTGATCCATTGCAATTATATCATCTTTAAATTCTGTAAGAAAAATTTTCGCGACTTTTTCTTCTTCATCTGAGAATAAATAAGTTTCTAACATATTCTTTGATCTGATTATTTTTAATCTAAAGAGAATTGAATTATTAAAACTCGGATTTAAATTGAGTTTCAGTGAAAAATTCAGAAGCCGTATTGCATGTTCTAATTCTCCCTCTAATGCATAAGCATAAGCTATTATGGTATAGGAAGAAACATAACTCGGATTGAAATCTGATCTTAAGTTTTCCTTCTCATAAAAATCGATGCACTCATTAAATTTGCTTTGATATAATTTAGAATAAAGTAATCCATAAGAGATATAGGGATTTTTCACTTTTTCCCAAAGCTCCGAAAACAAATCCTCTGCTTTCGAAAACTTTTTTTCTTTCAAAAAAGTATAAGCCATTTTGGTATTCTTAGCGATATTGCGCAAACATTCTTTTTCAAATAATGACTGACGCTTGAAATAGTAAAGAGCTGATAGACTATCGGAAGAATTCACTTCATACGCTTTGATGAATTTTGAATACTGATTTGAAAGCTCATCGAGTGTTAAACCATAGACGTTTTCGTATTCTCCAGAAGCATAGAGTTGCGAAAATTTATCTATCCCATATTCATCAATCAGAAACCGAACGAATGAACCGCTAATAATATAGCTCATGCTTGACGGTTTAAATGCAAATGTGAATCCTCTTAACATTGCCGATGGATTTAATTCGCCAATGAATTTGAAAATATTTGCTGCGTAAGAATGCGGAGTCTTATTATTCCATTCCCACTCTGCAGCCATTGCCGCTCCTTCGACCAGTCCCAAATTAAATCCATCTGCAACGTGGAAAATATTCTTTGAATACTCACCGCAAAAATTGTGAGCAAGTTCGTGCCCAATCACATCAAGAAAATTTTTTCTTGTTAAAAATATTGTATACTGCCAGGGTTTGGTAAAATCAGCTGATGCTGTCCCTAAAAGCTTTTTCTTTGATTCATCATTTTCAAAGAAAAATATTTTAATTTTCTCCTTCGGTTCGGTCTTAAAAAAATCGGTCAAATAGTTGAAGTGGAATTCAGTAGTAAGTCTAATTATTTCTATTTCTATCTTTGATACCGAATCATTTTCAAAGAAGAATTCAAACCTTTGATCAATTTCTTGTTTAACAAACTTTTCTTCCAATTTTTTTAGTGATGTACTAAAACCTAAATTATCCGAAAAATATATGAAACCAACAATCATAATAGCCGAGAAGAAGAATAAATTCCGCTGAAGTTTTACTCTTCCGTTAAGTTTCAATAGGCTGGCAGAAATAATTAGTATCGAAATTATAAAAACGCAAAACTGATAAAATAAAATAGTTGACGACAAATTTATTTCTTCATCATAAACAAATCCGGGAAAAAATCCATAAATCGGATTAAATAGATACAGCTGAGGACTAAAATAATAAACCATTATACTCCACAAAAAAATTGCAGCCCAAATCAAAATAAAAATAGATTGCGAATACTTTTTGCTGATTACAAAAGTCAAGATCCCAAGAGCAGTTCCAAAAGTCAGTGACACACACACAAATACAAAGTAAAATACAAATCCATCGAGCAAGGAACAGTTTTTTGTGACAAATGAATTCAAGTATCCGAGAATGAGTGGAATAAGAATAAATATAAATAGATATCTTGATATTTCAGAAATCTTTAATTCCCATTTTAAAAATAGTGTTATGCTTATTCCACTGATGAAGGAGAGAATAACTGAGATGAATACCGAATATTCAAATCCCAAAACATTTGAGAGCGGCAATTGAAGTAAGATAATAGAAACTGCAGCAATTAATATTGAAATGGAAAAGGGAAAAAATTTTTCTTTCGGGATCCTGAATTTCATGCAATTGTTGAATTTAATTATGTAAAAATTACTTAAGACTTTATGTAATTGCAATTTGTTAGTTTTTTAATTTTACGCTTTTTAATATATTGATTTTGAATCAGATAAGAGATACATGCCAACTTCATATAGACAACCGACTTTATTAGTAATTCCTTCAATTGATATCAAAGATGGAAATTGCGTCCGAGTGGTTCAAGGAATTCCAAAATTAGCAGAGGCAAATTATCCAAACGATCCAGTTGAAATGGCAATTATTTGGAGAGCCGAAAATGCAAAATGTTTGCATGTTGTTGATTTTGATGGGGCTTGGCATGGTTCAAAAAAGAATTTAAAGATCATCGAAAATTTAATAAAATCAGTTGTGATTCCGATTCAATTTGGTGGAGGATTGAGGACTTATGAGCGCATTCGAGACGCATTTGATATGGGAGTTTATCGAGTGGTTTTAGGAAGTGCTGCAGTTAATGATCCTGACCTCATTCAAAAATCTGTATCTCAATTTGGTTCACAAAAAGTTTTAGTCTCACTAGACGTTTTAAATAATAGAGTTCTTATTGGCGGGAGGAAGGAACAATCTGCATTGTCACCAATCAGCTTATCATTGAACTTAAAAGTTCTCGGAATTACGCGCTTAGTTGTCACAGATGTGGAAAGAAATGGTTTGATGCTTGGTCCGAATCTCGACTTGCTTACTCAAATCGCAAAAACTTCCGGATTGAAAATTACTGCTTCAGGCGGAGTATCTGGATATGAAGATTTAACTAAACTGCAAAAGTTACAAGAAATTGGAGTTGATTCTGTGATAATTGGCAGAGCTCTTTATGAAAATAAATTCGCCTGCCAGCGGCTGTGGAGAGTTGCAGAATTTGGAACAATAATTTAATTTAAGATCGTATGGCAGCAGAAAAAAACATACTAGCGGTTAAGAGTAGTCTTTGGCATAATATCTTTAAAGCTTCTGGAAACCAGCAAAAAATTTTTCAACTGTTAAAAGGCTTTCCTGGCTTCGCCAACTTGAAAAACCGTGAAGTCAAAGATATCCAAAAACTTGTTCAGGTCCGCGAATTTTTAAAAAATGAAGTTATTTTCTTTCAAGGAGATCCGGGATTCTCGATGTTCATTATCGATTCTGGTAAGGTTGATATTACTTGTGAATTTAAAAACGGTAGTAAACAAAATCTTGCTACACTTTATCCAGGTGATTTTTTTGGTGAAATGAATGTCATCCTTGAGGGGAAACGAACCGCCACGGCAACCGCAATTGAAAATGTAAAAGTGCTCGTGATTTTCAGACCAGATCTGAGCGACCTAATTGAAAAAGATCATTCAGTTGGATATAAAATTTTGAATGGATTTTCAAAAATATTTGTAGAAAAACTTAGGAATTTGAACAGCGATTATCTCGGCGTACTTGAAATATTAAGCGAAGAAAAACAAACTCAATAGTGAGGAAGTCATGGAACCGAAAGTTGACAAAATATTAGTCCCAATCGATTTCTCTGAGAATTCGAAAAATGCAATCAAATATGCTGTTGCGTATGCAGAAAAATTCAGTGCTGAAATAATTTTTGTCTACGTAATTGAACCTGTTATTTATCCAAGCGATTTTGGATTAGGGCAAGTTCCAATTAACCGGATGGATCTGGAGATTCACTCTAAAGCTGAAGAGGAACTGAAAAAATTAATCGATACCCACTTGCCTAAAAATATTAAAGGTACTCACTGTGTACGGACCGGGAAACCATTTCTTGAGATCATTAATTGTGCAAAAGAAAATAAGTGCGATTTAGTCATCATGTCTACACATGGACATAGTGGTATTGAACATATTCTATTTGGTAGCACTGCAGAAAAAGTTGTAAGAAAATCACCAATCCCAGTTCTTACAATCAGAGATTCCAATACGAAGTTTATTTTGCCTTAGTTTTTCCGCTCAAGAATAAAGGTAACCAAATCTTTGAGAGCATTTTTACTTTCAGATTCTGGATAGGGCTCTAAGTTTATTAACGCATGCGATGCATACTCTTTTGCTTTCGCTATTGAATATTCTATCCCATCATACTTTTTAACAAAACTCACTATCTCTTTAATATCCTTCGATTTAAGGTCATTCTTCAAAAGTTTTTTTATCTGTCTTATTTCTGATGAGGTTGCTTTTTGAAATGCGTGGATTAGAGGCAAAGTTAACTTTTTTTCTTTGAGATCAGCTCCGACAGGTTTACCGATAATACTCGTTGAACCGTCATAATCCAGTATGTCGTCTTTTATTTGAAATGCAATCCCAAGATTTTCACCAAAATTTTTAAAATCCTCTATCATTTTTGAATCTCTTGTAACACTTAATGCTCCAACTTGGGTACATGTGGAAATAAGAGATGCCGTTTTGTCGGAAATTATTTTAAAGTAAGTCTCCTTATCATTATTCAGTTTACGGGTTTTCTGAATCTGAAGTAGCTCCCCCTCACTCATTCTTTTTACTGTATCCGTGATGACTTTAAGAAACTCAAAATCATTGTTATCTACCGAGAGCAGCAATCCGCGTGATAAAAGATAATCACCCATCAAGACAGCAATTTTGTTTTTCCATATAGAATTAATCGATGGCAATCCTCTGCGAGTTTCTGCACTATCTACAACATCATCATGAATTAATGTTGCAGTATGAAGCAATTCAACTAGAATTGCAGCACGATAAGTGCTTTCATTAATTTCACCTACAGTTTTTGCCGAAAGTAAAACTAAGGCAGGTCTTATTTTTTTCCCTTTCTGCCTGAGAATGTATTTTGTGATAAGATCGACGAGCCCAACACGCGATTTCATCGAGACGCTAAATCGTTTCTCAAAAATCTCTAACTCTTCTTTAATCGGGTAAGTGAAATTTTTTATATTCTTATCAATCAATCGACTTACTCTGCGAAACTTTTGAAATATAAATACTTAATTCATAAAGAAATAGCAACGGTACAGCTAATATCATCTGGCTGACTGGATCAGTTGTAGGAGTTAAAAGGGCTGCTAGAACAAAAATTATAACAATTGAATGTCTGCGGTAGTGGCGCATAAACTTTGGGGTAAGTATTCCAAGTTTTGTTAGAAAGAATGAGAGCATTGGAAGTTCAAACACAATTCCAGCTAATAGCATTACGCTTACAATTATTGAAAAATATTCCTCAATTGAAAAGAAATTCGTAATATTCATCGATCCAAAAGCACCCGCAAAGTTTAATGCGTATGGGAGCATTAAGAAGTACGCAAAAGCAACTCCGCTTAGAAAACAGACGCTAGTGAATATTACAATCAACGAGACATATTTTTTTTCATTTCGTCTTAAGGCGGGTTCAATGAATTTCCAAATCTGATATACTACATTCGGAAGACTGATAATAAAACCTCCTATTAGTGCAACTTGGATATATAAAAAAAGTTGACCAAATGGTCTTAAGTTCTGAAGTTTCAAGTTGTTAATTCTTGCAGGCCTAAGTAATATCTCGTCGATAATTAAATCAATAAACACCCAACAAAGGATTGCCCCTAAAACAATTCCAATTGCAGCGCGAATTAAAGTCCATCGCAATTCCTCTAGATGTTCGAGAAAAGTCATCTCTCTAAAATCAAAAGATTGTTCTGAATTGTTCTCTTCCATGATCACGAATTCAAGTTAGAGAGAATATCAGTATAAATTGGAAATTGGGAGCACAATTTTCTCACATCTTCACTTATTTGATTTAAAACATTTACATTATTAACATTTGAAAGTGCTTTATCAATAAATTCATAAATCAGTTCCATTTCCGAATTTCTCATTCCACGAGTGGTGATTGCCGGTGACCCAATTCGAATCCCACTTGTTACAAATGGACTCTGTGTGTCATAGGGTACCATGTTTTTATTAACTGTAATCCCTGCAAGTCCAAGAGCTTCCTCGGCTTGTTTACCTGTAATACTTTTATTCCTTAAGTCCAATAACATAAGATGATTATCTGTACCATTGGATACCACTGTATAACCGCCATCGATAAATTTTTGGGCTAAGGTTTTAGAATTCGAGATCACTTGATTCGAATATTGTGTGAATTCATCGGTCAAATTCTCCCCAAATGCAACTGCTTTCGCTAAAATAACATGCATCAGCGGCCCGCCTTGAATTCCAGGCATTACGTTAGAATCAACAATCTCCGACATCATTCTTAACCGCCCACTTTTTGGTGCTTTTATACCTTCACGATTCTCAAAATCTTTTCCAATCATGATCATTCCTCCACGAGGTCCACGAAGGGTTTTATGTGTAGTGGTAGTCACAAAATGACAAGATTCCATCGGATCAGATAATAATTTTGATGCAATCAATCCGGCTGTATGTGCAATATCTGCAATAAGATATGCACCAATTGAATCTGCAATTTGTCTGAAAGATTTATAGTCCCAATCCCGTGAGTAGGCACTTGCACCGATCACAATCGCTTTCGGACGATTCATTTTTGCCAATGCCGAGACTTCATCCAAATCTACTAAGTGACTATCTTTTCTAACACTATAGGCAATCACCTCAAACATTTTACCTGAAAAATTTACTGGTGAGCCATGAGTCAAATGTCCGCCATGTGCAAGGTTTAATCCCATCATTTTATCCCCTGGCGAAAGGATAGAAAAATAGACCGCCATATTCGCTTGCGATCCAGAATGAGGTTGAACATTAACATAATCACAATTAAAAAGTGTCTTCACTCTTTCACGAGCAAGATTTTCTGCCATGTCAACGTACTCACAGCCGCCATAATATCTTTTTGCAGGATATCCTTCAGCGTATTTATTTGTAAGCACAGAACCAAGTGCCCGCAGAACATTTTCACTGACATAATTTTCAGAAGCTATTAGTTCCAGTCCTTCTGCTTGTCTGAGTATTTCAAGTTTCAGAATCTCTTTTGCTTGCGGATCACGAGATAAATCTAACATCTATATTTCTCTTCTATTACTTTGATTTTATTAATTCGACCTGAATGCCTCTCTCCTTCAAAATCTGTGATCAAAAATGTATTAACAATTTTATTCGCAGTGTTTTCATCAATGATACGAGCGCCGAGTGCAAGAATGTTTGCATCATTATGCTTACGTGCGAGTTCTGCCATTTGTATTGAAGTGCATAGTGCAGCTCGAATTCCTGGAATTTTATTGGCAGTTATCGAAATTCCTATTCCCGTTCCACAGATAATAATTCCAAATTTAGCCTGCTCTTCTTTAATTGCAAGTGCGACGCTTTCTCCATAATCCGGATAATCACATGAATCTTCTGAAAAGCTTCCACAATCGATTACCTCATGCGATAAACTAAAAAGGAAAGATTTTACTCTTTCCTTTAGTTTAAAACCAGCGTGGTCTGAGCCGATTGCAATCTTCAAATTCATACTCTATGGGACAGTGACACTTCTGCCAATCCAATTATAACAATTGCCCTCGATTTTAATTGTTTGACCTGAGCGATATTTCCTGAAAAAATATTCTTCTTTTGTAGGCACCGATGAATTAAGATTTGAAATTGCTTCATTTGCCATTGCAGTTACGTTTGGATCGACTGACCTAGCTTTCATATAAATTTCTTGAGCAAGTTTTAAGACAATCTTATCCATGAATTCAAAACTACCGCATTTCTGTACAGCGGTTTGATATAAAGTCGCTTCATAGATGTAGGGCAAGCCCCAGCCATTGCCAACTTCCGCAGCTTTGTAGAAGAAAGTCCTAGCTGTTGAAAGTTGTCCAAGTTCTTTGTAACAAATACCTATGTTCAATGGATACTCTTTTGTTTTTGAATTGAGCTCAAAAGCTTTTTTATACGTCTCAATTGCCAAATTATATTTTTCTAGCTTTTGGTAAGCAGTGCCAAGTCTGTTCCAATAAGTTTCGGAATCGGGAGTTTTCTTCGAAAGAAATTCAAGAGGCTCGATCGCTTTTTCATATTCTCCTGATTGGAATGTGATTGAAGCATACTGCCAAGCTTTTGCAAGATTTTCTTTATCAAGCTGCCAGGCTTGATAAGTAATCTCTATCAATTGCGTTACATCTTCGGCAAGGTTTTTTAATCTCTCAATCGGGATGGGATTATTCGGATCTTTAACTGACGCATTCTGATATAATTCAAGCGCCTTCAGCTTGAAATCATTTCCATCAGATGCATATTTCATGTACAATAAACCAATTCTATCAACATAATAAAAATCCAGATTTGGATCAGATTGTAGTGCCTTTTCATATTCTGCTAATGCAGAAAGTTCCTGATCTGAGTACCAAGTTTCAAGATAATATCCTTTATTTTTATAAAAATAGGGTACGTTCTCTGGTTGAATCCTAATCGCAAGATCATATAAATACATCAGTGTGTCAGCATATTCTTTCTTCTGGACATCAGACGTGGCGGATGAATCATGCATCTTTATGATGCAATCTTCCATTCGTAAAAATATTGTTTTAAACCTATTCGGATCCATCTGAATGATTTCCCAACCGTAAGGCATAGCCGTGAGATAGTCGAGATTTTTATGATACTCTGCAAACAAACTCCATTTGCGGTAAATTTTCAAAGTATCGTCTTGAGCGGCTGCTTCATTCAGAAATAAACCACTAAGAATGATTAAAACTAATATTAATAATTTATTTTTCAATTTACTTTCCTCAATATTTTAAATCTAATCTTCATCTCTTATAAACCACAGTTCCGCAAAATTAATGCCAATCCAAAATTTAAACATGTTATCTTTTTGAAGATAATTAACGGATTTACCTCGAATTGAATATTCAAAAGCAAAATCTAATAGATTTATCTGATCAAATGGGAATGAAAACCCAAAAATTACTCCAAATTCCGATATTTTTTCATTTTTAACAATAAATTCAGAGTTTCTTAAGAATAGTCCGAATCGCCAAACAAATGTTCCAAAAAACGACTCAGGCTTTTGAATTGGTAAATATTCGAATCCCAGAGCAATTTTAGAAAGCGCTTTAAGATTCAATTCGAGTTGGTTATTTGTCTTAAATTGTGACCAGTCTTGATAAAAATAATCTACATACCCGCGCAACCGGTTTGATAGAGAAGCTTCTAATCCAATTCCAAGTCTGCTCGGAATTTCGGTTTTATAATCGTTGACTAAAACTGTATCTTCGGTAGTACCGAATTTTAATTCTCTAGACTCGGTATTTAATTTTGCTTTGGTTGAATAAGTAATCCCGAACCTAAGATCTTCAAATAAACCAAGATTGATAATTTGATCAAGGTTAGGAGTAATTGCACCAAAACTGAAAGCAAAACCACCAAATTTTTTTTCATTTACAAATCCGGTGTTTACGAAATCATATTTTTTAAAATCAACTGAAGCACGGTGATTTGTTGTCCCAACTATATAGTCTGCACTGAATCCAATAGCCAGACCGAATGGAAATCTGAACGATGATCCAAAATATATTTTGTTTAATCCGCCATCGCCGGAATAATGATCTTGGTAAGCGATTGTATCAATAGATGAATTACTGATGACATCATAATTTACTTTTGAATATGGCGTTGTTCCAAGAACTGCATTAATTCCATTCTCAACTGAAATTGGGATAGATAAATTTATCGATTCAAATGAAGAAGATGCCAAGAAATTTGAATTCGTTCCATCTGAGTACTTGTTTGACGTATATCTCATCGAAGCTAAAAACTTAATAGTACGAATCCCATTCCACGCTGCAGGATTTAGTGAGTTAATATCGAATTGATCTGTACTCGCGATCCCAAGACCACCGATTGCATTTCTTCTGACAGAAGGATTGATTAATATATCACCCACTCCGTTTCTCGAAAAACCTGATCCGATTTGAGCTTGAGCATCTATCAAAAAAATCGCAGTTATAATAATCAATGAGGAAAAAATATTTTTTAATAACTTCTTAATCATCACTTAGTTTTTCTTATTGTATAATAAACTCTGAGTTTTGGCTTTTTGTTCGGGTCTAACGAATTACTACTTTCAAATACAAATCTTTCAACTCCCCCATCTGGATCGCGTGGACTTAATAACAGACCGTAATTCATTCCAGTATTCAGCCAATCCTGCACGATTCTGGATATATTTCCCTCGTAGATGTTGGAATCTATTTGAACTAAAACTGGTGCAAAATTTGAATCAATTGCAATTTTCGACGTGTCTGTCAGTCGTAATACATATAAGCTGTCCTGAAAGCTTGTTCCAAATTCTGACTTACTAAAATTCCTTGTTAATTCTAAAACTGCAGAATTGATGATAGCGTTTTTGGGAATTGCACTTACATCAAATTTCAATTTTGCTTTTGACAGGATCCCCGATTGAAGTGTAAGAACCAGTGGATCATTATAATTCTCAGTTGTAGTTACGACATGTACATCAGCCACCGTTACTGCATAAATCGTATCTGTTGTGGTGCCATCTTTTGAGAATGCAACCTCCAAAGTGCTAGTATTTGTACTAGAACCAATTGCTCTTAATCCTCTAATGAAGTTTGAGCTTGCTGTCGGTTTTAGGTAAATTCCAGACGGATTCTTTATTCCAGTATCAGAGATAGCTTTCATCCACTCTAGAACTTTAGAGTTCGGAAGTTCGCAACTTATAACTGAATCGCCATCGATTAAGTTTGATTCGATTGATGAATTATCATAATCAAAATGCGAGGGATTGAGACTATCTGCAGTGAACTGATCCGAATCCCACCAAGATTTGATCTCGTGTACATTAAAGCTGAAATTCGTTCTTGGTGAATCTCCAAATTTATAAATTGGAAAAACTTTCAATTTTGCCGAAGAGACATTCACTTTATTTTCTTTTAGCAATGTCTTCAACTCTTCAGTAAATACAAATTCAAATCGTATAAGAGCCGAAGCAGTGAGATCGTTATACTTTCCGACCAAAATTCTACGTGATGCACCAAGATTTTCCACCTGGATCAATTGTTTAAATTCCTGACTAATTGAATCTCGGACAGAATCAAAAGTCTTTATCTCAATTAAGTCTTCCGGATTTAGTAATCCATAACCCGTCGAATTCGGTTCGTCGGAACAAGAAGTAAAAATTAATACTGGTACAACCAGTAAAACGAAGCTGAATTTTTTCAACCAAAAATAAAAATTATTGCTCATTTAGTTTTGTGTTAGATTGGTAAGCAGTCTGTTAACTAATTATCCTTTAGCATTTTTTTATAAAGCTCGATGTATTTTTTTGCCGAAGCATGCCAGGAATAATCTTTAGACATTCCATTCTTCATAATTTTTGTCCAAACATCTTTTTTCTTGTATAATTTCACGGCACGCTGAATTTCTTTTAACATCTCTTTCGAATCATACTTTCTGAAAACAAATCCAGTTCCCTTTCTATTTGTACTGCTGATTTTTTCGACTGTATCAGCCAATCCACCTGTTAATCTGACAATAGGTACGGTACCATATTTTAGACTGTATAACTGCGTAAGGCCGCAAGGTTCGAACCGAGATGGCATTAAGTACAAATCCGCGCCAGCTTCGATTAAATGTGCCAATGCATCATCGAAATCAAAAGAAACAGCAAATCGATCTGGATATTTATTTTGAACTTTTTCAAAAAATTCTTGATACTTTTTATCACCTTGGCCAAGTAAGACGTATCGAACATTTAATTTCAAAATTTCATCGATTGCTTCTTCAATTAAATCAATCCCCTTTTGTTCCGTCAATCTTGAAATAGTCCCAATAACGGGGATGTCAATTTTTTCATCGAAGCCAAATCTTTTCAGTAATACTTTTTTGTTTTCAACTTTGTTTGATAAATCTTTAGTACTATATTTTTCTTCAATTAAGTCGTCCGTTTCAGGATCCCAAATTGAATAATCAATACCATTTACGATTCCAACAAGTTCATTTTTTCTTTTTTGCAAAATCGGTTTCATTGAACCGGCTAACTCTTCTATTGATCTAATCTCCTCAGCGTATTTCTCGCTGACTGTTGTCAGAATGTCTGAGTAAACTAATCCAGCTTTGAGAAATGAAATCTTTCCAGTTGAGTTGACCGAAATTTCATTCAGTGCATATTCTGGAAGCCCGGTTTTTTCAAACGATTCTTTTCCAAAAGCTCCATGGAACTCTAAATTATGAATAGTAAAAACAGTTTTTGTATCCTTAATTAATTCAAGATCAGCATAAAGGGTTTTCTGATAAGCTGGTATCAAACCGCTCTGCCAATCATTACAATGGATTATATCAGGAGTCCAACCAAGTTTTTTTATCATCTCCATAATACCGTGACAGAAAAGTATATACCTTTCATCATTGTCAGCATAGTCTTTTTTCGACTTAATATCTTGATACAGACCTTTTCGAGATCCAAAGTATTTATGATTATCAAAAAAGTAAATTTGAACTTTTGTTTTTAATCCAGACAGAAATGAAGACCTTATACTGAATAATTCAATCTCATCACCAAGATGAATTGGTATATCTTTCAATCGGACAATTTCGTGAATTTTAAATCTTCGTTCATCAACAGAACCATATTTCGGTACAACTAAGCGTACTTCATGTCCAAGTTCAGCCAATGTTTGAGGAAGTGCACCGCAAACATCGCCAAGTCCACCAGTTTTTACAAATGGTGTAACCTCGGAGGTGACGAATAGTATTTTAAGGTTTTTTAGTTTGGCCATAGATTTTAAAAACTTTTTCAAAAATAGGAAAATTTGCTTCTATTTTCAATTTCTATTTTGTAAGTTAATAATATAATTTTGAGGGATTAATGCTGCCGCATTATCTTCATTCGCTCTCAGCATCTCTCAAACTACTTTAAGAAATGTTATGTAAGCATTTATTTTACTTGACATTATCAAAATAAAGAATTAATATTTCGTAAGAAATAGAGGTGAAAATGAAATATTCGTTGTACATAGTTCTCTTTGCAGCGTTTTTAATCTATGGTTGCTCAGCTTCAGAAGTAACTGAAGAGTATGGAGAAACTCAAGTTGAGTATAAAACTACTGAAGTGCCGCAACCAACCGTAACGATAGTGCAAACAGAAACCAAACCAATCGTTACTCCACAAGAGACTTTTAAAACACAAACCCAACCTGAATATATTCCTCAGGGACCGCCAAATCCTCCGCCACCTCCAATCAAAACTACTTTTACTGAAACTAAAATTGAAGAGGTCCAACCCCCACCTCCAGCGATTCAGGAGTATCAATATAAGGTTCAGGTTTTTGCATTTAAAAGTCGTTTGAATGCTGAAACAGAAGCACAAAGAATCCGCAATCGTCTTCCAGAACAAAAAGTGTACGTAGAATGGCATGAGAATTTATTCAAAGTCCGTTTGGGAGTATACTCAGCATGGGAACATGCGCGCTCGATGAAAGACGCATTGTATAATTTAGGTTATACCGATAGCTTCATTATTACTGAAAACAAACAATAGAAAAAAAGTTTTTTTTGCACTTGTTATTATTGCAGCTTGTGCAATATTTAGCTGCAGTTCAAGTGACAAAATAAAAAATGAGGATTCTTCGAATTATCAGGTGGACTTAGAAGGTTATAGTCCACTTGATAATTTCATCACCCAATCTGAAAAAGACACAATAGAATCAAACCAAAATTCTTGGCAGTATTTTTCTTTAGAATTAGAGCAAAAAAAAATATCTCAACAAAAAAAATCTCCAGCAAACTCGTTTTATACGATTCAAGTTTTAATCAGCGATAATCTTTTGATGATTGATTCATTAAAATCTACGTTAAAAACATTAATTCCTGAACTAAAACAGAATATTCTCTACGATCCTCCATTCTACAAGTTCCGAGTTGGCGAATTCCAAACAAAAAACCAAGCCAATAAATTTTTGAATATTTTAGAAAAGAATGGTTATATTACATCCAGAATAGTTTCTGATAAACGCAGATAATTCTTCACAAGCAAATTCGATACAATGTCTCTTCTTCTTTTTAATGCCAATCAAATACTGACTTGTAAACCAGACAATGGGCACTTTAACCGATTAGAAAGCTTACAAGAAATATCCTTACTTAATAAATATTCAGTGATTGTTGAAGATGGCATAATCACCGAAATCACTAAAAAAATTTCGGAAAAAGATTTCGGAAAATTTGACCAAGTATTAGACATCAGCAGCTCAGCTCTATTACCAGGATTAATTGATGCACATACGCATCTCGTTTTTGCCGGTTCAAGAGAAGAAGAATTTGAGAAACGAACTAAAGGTTTAAGCTACGAAGATATAGCTCGTGCCGGGGGCGGCATAAATACAACAGTGAACGCGACAAGAGCTATAGGATTCGATCAATTGTTTAGTTCATCCACAAAAAGACTTCGTGAATCAATTTCGTATGGAATTACAACTATAGAAATCAAGAGCGGGTATGGATTAGATACCGAATCAGAAATAAAAATGCTCGAGTGTATAAAAAAATTGAATTCGTTAAACTTATGTGATTGCAGATCAACTTTTTTGGGAGCTCATACTATTCCCAACGAATTTAAAAATAATCGGACTCAATTTATTACACTTATCATTGATGAAATGCTTCCCAAAATTTCAAATTTAGGATTAGCTGAATTCTGCGATATCTTCACAGAAAAAACAGCATTTTCAATTGAGGAGACAGAATTAATTCTCACAGCAGCAAAATCTTTGGGTTATAAGCTAAAGCTTCATTGCGATCAATTTAATTCAATTGGGGGAATTGATTTGGGGATTAAGATGGGTGTTAAAAGTATCGACCATTTAGAAATGACAACCGAAGAAGATATACAACGAATATCCAAAACTGATATTACCGCGGTTCTTCTCCCAGGTGTATCATACTTTTTAAATATTCCCTATGCTCCAGCTAGAAAATTTATTGATTCAGGGGCGATACTAGTTTTAGCAACTGATTTTAATCCTGGCTCATGCATGACACAAAATCTCCCCTTGATAATGAACTTAGCCGCAATACAAATGAAAATGTCAATAAACGAAACGATAAACGCTGTGACGATCAATGCAGCATTTTCGCTCGGTCTGGAGAGACAAGTCGGTAGTATTGAAGTTGGAAAGCAGGCAGATTTTTTAATTCTAAATTCTCCAAATTATCAAAACCTTGTCTATCATTTTGGAACTAATCAGACGAAATACACAATAAAAAAAGGGAAAGTAGTTTATGAAAGAAATAATTGAATGCGTCCCGAATTTCAGTGAAGGAAAAAACGAAGAAACCATTAAGTTAATTGCAGATGCAATCTCCTCGACTGATGAATGTAAACTCTTAAATTGTGAACCTGATAAGAACTATAATAGAGTTGTAGTTACTTTTGTAGGAACTAAAAAAGGAGTATTAAACGGTGCAATAAACGCATCATTAATTGCTTCTCAGAAAATCGATATGACAACTCATAAAGGTGAACACCCTCGGCTTGGAGCGATTGATGTGGTACCATTTATTCCCATAAAAAATGTAGCAGTTGATGATTGTGTCGAAATATCAAAAGAGTATGGAAAAATTATTTCACAAAAACTGAACATTCCGATTTATCTCTACGAATCGGCAGCTGCAAAACCCGCTAGAGTAAATCTTTCAAATATTCGCAAAGGAGAATATGAGGGACTAAAAGAAAAACTTAAAGATCCGGAATGGCTGCCAGATTTTGGAAAACCGGAATTTAATCCAAAACTTGGCGGCACAGTTACGGGCTCGAGATTCTTTCTCATCGCATATAATGTAAATTTAAGAACTGAAGACGTTAAAATTGCAGATGAAATTGCACAAACAATTCGCGAATCGGGAAAAATACTTCGCGATGAAAATGGTAATGCAGTTAAAAAGGATGGGAAAACAGTTCGAATTCCAGGTAAACTTCAAGCTGTAAAAGCGATGGGTGTCTCTTTAGAGAATTTTAAGATGACACAAGTTTCAATCAACTTAGTTAATTATTTAACAACAAATGTGCACCAAGCTTTCGAAGCTGTTAAAGAAGAAGCAAAAAAATATAATGTTGAAATTTGGGGAAGTGAAATTGTCGGTCTGGTTCCGCTTGATGCTCTTATTGAATCGGGAAAATATTATTCGCCAAATGAAGTCAGCGAAACTAAACTTGTCAATTCAGCGGTCCAGAATCTTGGTTTGAATAACCTTGCTAATTTTAATCCATCAGAGAAAGTAATTGAATATCTAATTAGGGAGTAAAAATGATTTTAGAAAAAACTGTAAATGATTTAATTGGTGAAATTTCATCTTCATCTCCAACGCCTGGCGGTGGAAGTGTATCGGCTTTAGCCGGTTCGTTGGGAACAGCTTTAGCTATAATGGTCACAAATCTTACACTGGGCAAGAAAAAGTATGAAGCAGTTCAAGAAGAAATTAGTAAACTAAAGAATGAACTTGAAAACGATATCAAGCTATTTTATGAACTGTATGACATGGATTCATCAGCGTTCGATGGAGTAATGGCTGCATTCAAATTAGCTAAATTAACTGAGGACGAAATAGCCAAACGCAGTGAAGCGATTGAACAAGCAACTGTAAAGGCAACCGAAGTTCCGATGCGAGTTATTGAACATGCACTAACCGTTTCAAAAAAATCTGCCAGAGTCGGTGAAATCGGAAATCAAAACTCAGTCAGTGATGTTGGTGTAGCAATGAGTTTATTAAAAACTGCTTCAGATGGTGCATTCTTGAATGTGATGATAAATACAAAGTCAATGAACAATCAAGAAGTTGCACGAAGTTTAACATTAAAATCTGCAAAGCTGATTGAAGAGATCGATTCAATTGTCCAGAAGTCTCTCAACGAAATTAAGAAAAACTTGGAGTTATAATGAAGATTAAATTCATTCTACCTTTAACATTTCTTTTCGCTCTATGTTCTACAAGTCTTATATCTCAAGTCAAGGTAAAAACAGGTATTGAAGTTTTAGTTAGAGATGGGTTAGATAAAATTAAAGGCAAAAGAGTTGGCTTGATCACAAATCAAACCGGAGTAAACTCGCAGCTCGAATCAACCATTGATTTGTTGTACAGCATGAGAGATGTTAAACTAGCTGCGCTTTATGGACCTGAACACGGTGTGAGAGGAGCAATTCCAGCAGGAGAAAAAATTGATACCTATATGGACGAGAAAACAAACATTCCGGTCTACTCACTTTATGGAAAGACAAGGAAACCAACTCCCGAAATGCTTAAAGGCATTGATATGTTGATTTACGATATACAAGATATTGGTGCAAGGTCGTACACTTACATCAGCACAATGGGATTGGCAATGGAGGCGGCAGCAGAAAATAATATCAGTTTCGTTGTTTTGGATCGCCCTAATCCACTCGGAGGTGAAAAGTTTGAAGGATCAATCGTTCGCGAGGGATTCTTTTCTTTCATCGGGCAATATCCGATTCCATATCTCTATGGTCTGACTTGCGGAGAAATCGCACAACTGATTAACAATGAAGGTCTTCTGAAAAATGGAGTCAAATGCAATCTAATTGTTGTTAAGATGGAAGGCTGGAGAAGGAATATGTTATTTGAAGATACAGGATTGCCATGGGTTTTAACTTCGCCTCATATACCGCATTATTATTCAGCACAGTTTTATGCAAGCACGGGAATTTTAGGTGAACTCGGAGTAATTTCAGAGGGCGTTGGTTCAACACTTCCATTTCAACTAATAGGTGCTGAAGGGATTGACCCAGATCTAATTTCTTCGAGACTAAATGCACTTAAATTACCAGGTGTGATTTTTCGACCAAATACTTGGAAACCTTTTTATGGGAATTATCAGGGAAAAACACTTGGGGGGGTACAAGTCCACATTACTGACTACCAAAAAATAAATTTAACATCAATTCAATTTTATTTTCTTCAAGAATTAAAGAAACTCTACCCGGAAAAAGATGTATTTGCTTTAGCAAAACCTGATAGAATACGAATGTTCGATCAAGCAACAGGTTGGAATAAAATTAGAGAGATATTTTCAAAGTCCTACAGATATGATGACATCAAACAAATTTGGGAAAATGAAGCCATTGATTTCCGTAAAAAAGCTGCAAAATACTTTTTGTATTAGTTTTTTATTATTTGGCTTATTTGCAAACGAGTCTAACTCTCAAGTTGCCTTCACTAAGTTCGAAAATACTTCTTCCTATGAAGGCATTTGGGAATTGGAATATGATTTCCCAAATTTTATCTCAGGTTATTTAAGAGAAAGATTTGAAATACAAGTTCTGTCTCCGAAATTAATGGAGGATGAACTATCAAATTCCCACATTCAAAACTTTTCTTTGCACGAGATGTTAAGAAATCTTGGCTATAAATATCTGATAAGTGGTAAAGTTACAAAGTTCAGCATTTCACGATTTACAGCAGGCGAACCAAAATTAGCCGGTTATGAAACTTACTCGAATGATATTGCCTTCACAATTAGTATACTGGATCTCAATTCTCAGCAAACAATTTACGCTGATGCATTTTCTAATGAGCTTTCTGATTTGGGAGTTGGAATAACTATTTTCGGAAGAGAATCGGAAAGTAAAAAAGAATTTTATTCATTAGATAAAATGAAATTCGGTTCAGCAGAATTTGCTCACACTTTAATCGGAAAGAATATGCTTGCACTCTGCGAGAAATTTGCAGAGCATTCAAAAGCTCATTTTTCTGAACTCAAAATAAATGATGTAAACTTAATCAAGGACGATCCAAATCCGAGTCCATCTCCGTTTATTAAAAAAATCGTAAGAGGAGAAATTCTGCTTATTGATTATGAAACGAAAGAAGTATTTATAAATTTAGGTTCGAGCGATAATCTATCATCCGGTGCAATACTTTCTATCTACTCTGTTGGGGATTCCCTTTTCGATCCTTCTACAGAACAATTTCTCGGAGTTTCTGACAAAAAAGTCGGTGAAGTAGAAATTGTTGAAGTCAGAGGCGAGAGATTTTCTCTTGGAGTTATCCGAGGCGAAGAGAAAGATATTAAAAAAGGTTTGGAAGTAAGAAAAATTGCAATACTACCTCGTTAACTTTTTGTAATCAAAATTTACATCGGTTACAGGCCAGCGAGGTTTAATTTTAATGGTATCTGGATAGTAAACAAACTTACTAGAAAATTCACTTTTAACAGTTGAGCCTCTTGACTGATTTCCCTTTCCGCTTTCATCTTGAATCATTTTAAGCAAATAGGAACCTTGAAGCACTCTCTTTATCTCATATTTACCTGAACTATCAACTTTAGCAGTATACTTTTGCCGCGGCCCATCTATTCCATTTGCCGAAATGAAGACTTTACCATTTTTTTGTCTTTCAAAATTGCTTACGGTTCCGCTTATTTCACTGAAAAAAGATTCATCATTTGTCCTAAAATTTATTGAATAAACAGAGTCAACTTTATTCTCCGCTAGATCTTTAAAATATTTTAAGTCCAAACTTAGTTTATAATCCATCTTTGGTTTCAATGATGAGACTGGATTTATGTTGAACGATGATTTATCTATGAAATGTATTTTATAATCAACCGTTTTACCAGAAGAATCAATAAATGTAATCGCTGATTCTAAATTATTGTTTGCTATAAAATCGTCGAACACAAAATGTATGATAGATGCTAAATAATCTATCGTCCCGCTTTTTTCAAACGGCCGCGAATCGAGTAGCTTCGGTGCAGTAGTGTCCTTCTCTGAAACCGATGCAAAACTAACACGATTCGTATCTGATTTATTTCCAAAATAATCCTTTACATTCCAAATCGTTAAATCGTAATCACGTTCTGGATTTAGTTCGTTTGAAACAATCATCAAGCTTGTACTATTCAATCTAGCTCGATAATATCCAACTATATTTGTCCCAGAATTTTGTTTTTTATCAAATACAATTACATTTTCAATCGATAAAGAAGTTGAGTCAATCGGCTCACTGAAAGTAATTAGAATATGATTATTGTCAATGGACTTGGCTGAAAGTAAAACCGGTTTTGAGGTGTCTTCCCTTGTTAATTCGATTGCAATATTTTCAATTGTCTGAGCTGAATCGTTCAAGAAAATATCTCCTGAAGTAAGCCCTATTTGATCCTGCTCGACTTGATATAAAAAATCTTTAAACTGATCGCGTACGGCAATTAGTCTATACCATCCATTCTGCAAACCAGATAAATTAAACCTCCCTTCTCGAGAAGTCTGACTGACAAAATCAGGTCTACGTTCAGAATATTTAACAATTGAATTTGAAGTATCAATTTTGTACAAATACAATAGAACATTGAAAGGATTATCATCATACACTCGACCAGACAATAATCCTTTATCAATTTTATCTCCAGTTGAAAATTGGAGTGTAAATGATTCTGAAAGTTTATTTCTTCGAAGATCGGAAATGTCTGTTCCAAGCGTTACGACATAGGTTTGATTTTTTTTCAACTTCTCCGGAAAAATTATCTCAACTTCTTTGCCGCTCCAACTAAACTCTGGACTCTCCTCAAAATATGGCGAAATAAAAATTGACTCCTGAACCGTTCTCTTATCGACATATTCACTAAACTCAATCACAACTTTATTATCTGAAAAATTTATTGCCTCCTGTAGAGGGGAATAAGCTATGATTTCAGGTGGAATTTTATCTTCCTCACCTCCACTAGGAGGCAACTGATTTGCACAAGAATTGAATAACAATGAATTTACAAAACAGAAGGCAGTCAATAGAAAATATTTATTGAGCTGATTCATTAAATTATCTCTGTGTCCTGCGATACTCTCGGACTGCTCGTTGGTGTTCTGAATAAGTTCTTGAGAATTTATGTCCATCATTCCGTCCAGTAGAAACAAAATACAAATAATTGTGTATTTCTGGATTAACTGCTGCTAATAAACTTGCTCGTCCTGGTGAGTTAATCGGGCCTGGTGGCAGCCCAAGATTCAAATATGTATTATAAGGCGATTTAATCTTTAAGTCTTTATAAAGTAATCTTCTCGGAGGCCAAGGAAGAGTATAGGCGACAGTCGGATCTGCTTCCAATCGCATTTTCTTTTTTAAGCGGTTATGATAAACACCCGAAATTGTAGCTCGCTCAGTATCGACATTTGTTTCAGCTTCGATTATAGATGCAAGTGTTACAATTTCATGCTTGTTCATTTTAAGTTTCAATTCATACGGTTTTATTCTATCATCATAAAACTTATTAAATTGAAACTGCATTTTTTCAATAATTTCCTCAGGCTTTGAGTCGGTAAAAAATTCATAAGTGTCAGGCATTAAATATCCTTCTAAGGAGGAAATCTGTCTGTTATATTTCGCCATCGCTTCCTTACTAGATGCAATTCTTAAAAACTCTGTTTGACTGAAGTTAAGCGAATCGGATGAAAGTTTAGCAATTTGCTTTAGAGGTATTCCTTCCGGAAATGTGATCTTAACTGTTGACTTACCGCTTCCTTCATAAAACATTTTGAGCAATGCGTAATTCGATAATCCATAAGGTACATTGTATGAACCGGCTTTAATTTTCTTTTCGACACCAAGAACAAAACCGCAGAATAAAAACGCATTCTTCCGGCTGATTATTTTTTTCTTCTCAAGATTATCAGCAAGATTCTTAAACGTGGAATTCTCATGTACTTTTACTAAGGATGATACCTCATTTGATCTAGGATTCTCGGAAAAAAATAAATTTAAGCCAAACATTAAAAACAAAATGAATGAAGAGAGTATTAATAGCCAGTAATCTGGAGGTATCAGGTTTTTTGCTTTATGCGGATCTAACTTGGATGACATCAATTTGGAAATGGTTTTGTAATTGAATTAGTTTTGAAATAGCCGCTTTCAAACGATTTCAAACCTGCAAATGCGATCATTGCTCCATTATCCATGCATAGATTTAATTCCGGATGATAAACCATACAATTTTTGGGATGAAGTCTTTCCCTCATCTTAATTCTAAGATAAGTATTCGCTGCGACACCTCCCACAACAACAGCATCTGACAATTTAAATTCATCACAAGCAATTTCTACTTTTTGAATTAAAGCTTTAGTTAATGCTCGCTGAAAAGATGCTGCAATGTTTCTTTTTGTTTCATCATTTAAGCCATCTGGATAATTTTTTTGAATGAACCTCAATACTGAAGTTTTCAATCCGCTAAAACTGAAATTGTATTTTTCATTTAACTTTGCCACAGGAAAATCATAAAAATTTTCATCCCCCAAAGAGGCTAATTTTTCTATTTCAGAACCAGCCGGGTAGTTTAATCCAAGCAGCTTACCAACTTTATCAAATGCCTCACCGGCTGCATCGTCAACTGTCGAACCAAGCAGCTCCATTTGAAAAAAATCTTTAATCAGATAAAGTGCTGTATTCCCGCCTGAAACAAGTAATGCTAGAAATGGAAATTCCGGCTTTTTATCAGATAAGAAAGTGGAGTATAGATGAGCGTGTACATGATTTACTGGAATAAAATTCTTTTTTAATGAATAACTCAAACTTTTTCCAAAACAATAGCCAACAATCAGCGCACCGATCAAACCTGGTCCGGCAGTGGCTGAAATTAAATCGAGATCTTTTAATTTTATTCCGGTTTCTTTTAATGATTGCCTGACAAGAGGCAGCAAGTTTTGAAGATGTGCGCGGCTTGCGAGTTCCGGAACCACTCCACCAAATTTCCTGTGCTGTTCCTGAGTATAAATTAAATTGATCAGAATCTTATCGTTCTCGATTATCCCAACAGAGGTCTCATCACAAGATGTCTCTATCCCCAATATTATCATGATCGCTTGGAAAATATATTCATTGCAATATTCTTTGCTAACTGAGGATTTTCTTTCATTCTTCGAATTGAATACTTGTACCACTCCGTACCAAATGGAACATAAATACGGACTTTGTATCCCTCAGAGACAAGTTGATCACGTAAATCTATTTTGACTCCGAGAAGCATTTGAAATTCAAATTGATCGAATGACTTATTATATTTTAGAATTAAATGTTTCGCGGCATCGACTAAATATGGATCATGAGTAGCGATCCCAACATAAATATTATTCGCAAATAAAAAATCCAATAGTTGAACAAAATTATTTCTGATCTCCTGCTTAACTTTAAATGCGATTTCTTCACTTTCGTTATAAATACCTTTGCAAAGCCGAACGCTGCTATTCTGTAACTCGTTCAACGATCCATTAAAAATATTTTGTGCATCCCGAAGATAAGCTTGCATAACCAGACCACAGTTAGCGAATTCTTTGCGTAGCTCTTTGTAAATTTTGACAGTATCATAGGTACAGGTCGAATCCTCCATATCTATCTCGATATAGTTGTTCAACTTTTTAGCTTCAGTAAGAATCATTTTCATGTTTTGAAGACAAATGTCATAATTTAGTTTCAGCCCAAGTTGAGTCAGTTTAACAGAAAGCGTAGAATCCAATTTCTCCAAGGAGATTGTTTCAAGAACTTTAAGCGCCTCTTTAGTAGAGCTTTCAGCTTCGTTTAATTTCGTAGTATCTTCTCCGAGTACATCCATTGTAGCGCGAATTTTTTTTGAGTTCAATTCTTTGACAACTCGAACTCCTTCAGGTAAATATTCACCTGCAATATACCGGGATGCGAAAATTTTTATAAATGATTTTGGTAATACTTGCGCAACCTTGACGATCAATAAATTTAGAAGATTCAAGTGCAGCTCCGTAATTTTTATTTTTTAGTAATTTTTTTCTTTTTGGTAAGTAAAGTTAAAATATTCCATATAAAACTGAATTTAATGTCCAATTCTTCAAGGGTAGAATCATTTTGGATCACAAAATCTGCTAATTCTTCTGCTTCGTCCGGATCGATTTGAAATTCCGCCCTTCGAAAAAAATCTTCTGGTGAAATTGAATCTCTCGATATAATTCTTCTTAGTCGATTCGAAATCTCAGATTTTACTAATACAATATAATCAAACCTATCTCGAATATTCGCTTCGAAAATTAATGCCGACTCAACAAAGACCATCTCATGTTTTTTGAATTCTCTCTTGGCGATTTTTTGAACTTCTATCATCGTTGGAGGATGAACAATTGAATTTATTTTTTTGTATTTGATAGGACTTGAATAAATTTCCTCAGCGATGAAATCTTTATTGAGTTCATTATTCGGCAGATATGCTTTGGCTCCAAAAGTTTGTGTGATGTGGGTTCTCACATTCTTGTTATTAACCATTAGCTCCTTAGCCAGTGCATCCGAATCGATCACAAACTCCCCATTATCCTTTAAATATTTTGAGAATAAAGATTTTCCACTCCCGATACCGCCTGTGATACCTATCAATAAATTCGAGTTTATTGTTGAAATTTTAGAAGAAGATTTATTTGGCAAAGGCAACTTTCCGAACTTCTCGAATAACCACTACTTTTATCTGTCCTGGATATTCCATCTCTTCCTGGATTTTGCCCGCAATTTCCTGGGATAATCTATCCGCTATCAAATCATCAACTTTTTCGTGTTCGACTACAACACGGACTTCACGACCTGCTTGGATCGCATAAGTTTTTGCGACACCTTCAAATGATTTGGCAATTGTTTCAAGTTTTTCTAACCGTTTTACATATCCTTCAAGCGGTTCTCTTCTTGCACCTGGTCTGGCTCCACTGATTGAATCGGCTGCTTGAACAATTGCGGCAATCGGGTGTTCCATTTCTATATCATCATGATGAGATCCAACTGCATTTACAACTACTGGATGCTCGCTATACTTTTTTGTCAACTCCCAGCCAAGTAATGCGTGCGGACCTTCTACTCCCTTTTCGATAGTTTTTCCAACATCATGTAGCAGTGCACCTCTTTTTGCATGGCTTGAATCTAATCCCAATTCCGCAGCAATAATTCCTGCCAGCAATGCAACTTCAATGCTATGCTGCAGTAGATTTTGCCCATAGCTTGAACGATATTTCATTTTGCCAACTGACTTTATAAGTTCTTTATGCATCCCATGTAAGCCCAATTCCACAAGAGCATTCTCGCCATCTTCAACAATTTTATCTTCAAGTTCTTCTTTAACTTTTTCAACGACTTCCTCGATTCGAGCTGGATGAATACGCCCATCCGCCATGAGTTTTTCAATCGAAACTTTTGCGACCTCTCTCCTGAATGGATCGAATGCACTCAAAATAATGGCTTCTGGAGTATCATCAACTATTACGTCGACACCTGTTGCAGCTTCAAATGCGCGGATGTTTCTTCCCTCTTTTCCAATAATTCTTCCCTTCATCTCTTCGTTTTGAATTTGGACGACACTTAGTGTTGTTTCAACTGAATGATCAGCAGCTGAACGCTGGATGGCTTGCACGATAATCTTTTGAGCTTCTTTTTTACATTCCGCTTTTGCTTGATCTCTAATGTTTTTAATAGTCTGTGCAGCTTCTGTTTTAGCCTCACTCTCTAAATTCTCAATGAGCATTTTCTTTGCTTCATGGCGAGTTAGTCCTGCAGTCCGTTCGAGCCGAATATTTTGCTCAGTAATAATTGTATCTAGATGAAGATTCTTTTTCTCCGATTCGTTTAATCGGCGAGTCAGCTCCTTTTCGCTTTCCAATAAAGATTTTTCTTTTTTATTGTAGACTTCTAATTTCTTTTCTAGAGATTCCTCACGCGACTTAATTTGTTTTTCATATCCTTGAAGCTGATTTTTTTTGTGTGAAGATTCTTGATCGAATTGTTGTTTTTTCTTGTACCATTCATCTTTAACTTCAAGAAGTTTTTCTCGCTTGAGGTTTGCAGATTCTTTTTCAGCACCTTCAATTATTTTTTTTGCTCTTTCCTCAGCAGAACTGATACTACGCTTTCCTACCTGGGAATTTAGCATCCACCCAAGAAAAAACAATGCAACACACAGGAAGACTATTAATGGGATTAAAATATAAAGGTCCATAACTATTTTGCTTTCTATATTATCAGCCGCCCCAAGATCTCCTCCAGATAGGATTTGAGAACCTATCTAAAATACAGTGGGTGTCAGCCCAAAAACCTTTTACGTCCACTGAGCCATAAGTTCACAAGGAAACTTACAACTACTTTCACAAAGTGAGAGTCGAGGCCTGTAATTGGCTATCGGAGTCTAACTCCCTTGGTAAAAGTGTTAGTTCTCAAATATTTACCAAGAAGAATTCAGAGCGGCTAGAAGTGTTAAAATATTAAGAGATGTCTTCCAGAAGCAAATTTAGTTTATTGATTCTTTCGTTCGCCTTATCTATGGATTTATTATATGAGTCTTTTTCTGCAAATAGGTCGTTTGCAATATTAAGCGATGCTAATACAGCCACTGTTTGAGTCGGTTGATCACTCATATCTTCCCTCAAGTCATTCATCAGTGTATTAACATAATCGCCTAGGTCCTTAGCACGTTCTTCGTTTTCAACTAATAGAGAATATTCTTTATCGAATATTTTAATTTTGAGCTTCTTCTGATTTGACATCTTTGTAAATAAACATTTTAAGAAATGTGAACTTCTATCCTCTTCAATACGTCAGAAATTCTATTCTTTAATGCTTGTCTCTCCTTCTCAGAAATTATTATTGTATTCTTTATTTTATCGAATTGAACTTTAATGTCATTCAATTCAGTTTCACGAGCTAACTTCTCTTTTGTAAGCTCGGCGTTCAAATTACGAAAGTTTGAAATTTCTTCTTTAAGTTCGTTATTTTCTTTTTTGAGATCATTGTGTTTGACGGCTAAATCCTGAACATTCTTTTCAAGATTTAAAAGTGATTCTTCAAAAATTACTTTTTTTTCTTCAAGACTCATTAATTGATGACCTCAATTGTATATTAAATTCTTTTTCAAGTCCTTTTACGATTTTATCTAATTTTTTTTCAATCTCTTCGGTTGTAAGAGTCTTTTCGTATGATTGGAACTCAAGTCTAATTGCAATGCTCTTCTTTCCTGCAAGTTTTTCATCCCTATAAAGATCAAATGGGAATGTATTGATTAAAAGTTTGTCAGAAAGAGAATAAATTTTTGCTTCTATTTCTCTAAAAGATATATTGTCGGCAACGTAAAAGCTTATGTCACGATTGACTTTTGGGAAATTTGATACAGATTTAAATGTTTCTGTACGTTTTGGCAAGGACTTTATTAAATCAAGATTAAATTCTGCAGCAATAACTGGGTTCTCAATATCGAATTTTTGAAGATATGCCTCATCCAGCTGGTATAAAGAACCTATGTAAGTCGCATCTATAAACACTTTAATCTCAATAGAATAGAATATATTTTCTAAATTATTATAAGAAGTGAATGATACTTTGTCAAGAGATATTTTTTCAAAAAGAGCTTCAGTTAAACCTTTTAAATGTAATAGATTTACCTTTTCGCTTTTTTCTTTCCAGTTCTCGGATTTGGCAAGTCCGGTAAGACAAATTGCCAAGTTTCTCGATTCTACAAAATCATTGAATGATTCGAGAGATGCTCCTAATAAAGAAACACAATTCCCGATTTCGTAAAATGACAAATCAAATTCAGAAAATTTGTTGTTAGAGGAAACATTTTTAACTAAACATGGAATTAAACTTGTCCTCAAATGAGAGAGTTCTTGACTTATTGGATTTAGAATTTTCATCGGAACTTTACTGTTGAAAATAGCATCCGATTCATTCAATAGAGTATTATTGATTACTTCGGATAAACCAAAACCCGTTAAAATCTCTCTTAGTGAGTATTCCTGTTCAGTAAAAATTCTTTCTGTAGATATATTGAAGCTAATCCTCGAATCGAGAGGAATATTATCGTATCCATAAATCCGTGCAATTTCTTCAATCAAATCAGCTTCGCCTTCAACATCAGGCCGAAATGATGGTACGGTGCATATCAACTCACCACCATTTTGTTTCCTAACTTCAAATCCAAGACTCTCCAAAATTTCACAAATTTTATCACGTGAAATTTCAAAGCCAAGATAATTCGTAACTCGTTTGATCCTTAATTCAATTTCTTTGCTTTCCAATTTATTAGGATACTCGTCAATGTCGCCTGAAACAATTTCTCCGTCAGCCAATTCGGAAATTAACTGAGCAGCACGAAGAGCAGCGTTTAACGTGTTGTTAAAATCTACTCCTCTTTCAAATCTGTAAGAGGACTCTGTAGAAAGTCCTAATCGTTTGGATGTCTTGCGTATACTTTTTGGATTGAAGTATGCACTCTCAATAATGACATCTTTTGTCGACTCGCTTATCTCTGAATTTTCCCCTCCCATTACACCAGCAATCGCAATCTTTCGATTTTCATCGCAAATCATCAAAGTATCGTTTGTAAGAATTCTTTCTTTCTCATCCAAAGTAATGAATCTTTCGCCCTCGGATGCATTCTTAATAATTATTTTTCTTCCTTCAATTAGTTTTGCATCGAAAGTGTGAAGTGGTTGACCATATTCCATCATAACAAAATTGGAGATATCCACTACATTATTAATTGGTCGGATACCAATATTGTTCAAATAATTCTTCAGCCACTGAGGCGATTCTTTAATCTTAACATTTTTTACATATTTCGCACAGTAGCGAGGAGAGTCGATTTCATTTTCTATTTCAACTTTCAATAAATCTTCTATTTTTTCATCGACTTCGTCAAAATCAATTTTTGGAAGACAATACTTTTTCTTTAAAATTGCACTTAATTCTCGTGCTACTCCAATATGACTTAATGCATCAGGACGATTTGGGGTAATTCCAAGTTCTAAAACTGTATCGGATAGATTCAGATGCTCAACTAATGATTTCCCAACACTTGCATCTGAACTTAGAACCACAATGCCTGTATGATCGTCACCAAGTTGAAGTTCCTTCTCGCTGCAAATCATTCCGTGAGATTCAACACCTCTAATTTTTACCTTTTTTAATTTTTCCCCAGTTTCCGGCATGATGGTGCCCACTCGTGCGAAAACAATTTTCTGCCCTTCGGCGACGTTTGGAGCTCCGCATACTACTTGAAAGACTTCAGTTCCATTAGAAACTTCACACAGTGAAAGTTTGTCGGCATTTGGGTGAGCCTCTCTTGAAGTAACTTCACCAACAATAAATCCCTGTAGAGACTCGCCAATTCTTTCAATACTCTCCACCTCCAAACCAGACATCGTTAAAGATTTTTCAATTTCTTCAACTGTCAAGTTTGAAATATCAATATAGTTTTTCAGCCAGTTAAGTGAAATTTTCATATTCGTGTAAATTGTTTTAAAAACCGAATATCATTATCAAATAAAATTCTAATATCGTCTATACCGTATTTTAACATTGCTATGCGTTCAATGCCGATTCCAAAAGCGTAGCCAGTGAATTCTTCAGGATCATAATCCACAGATTTGAAAACATTAGGATCAACCATTCCGCAACCAAGAATTTCGAGCCAGCCGCTGTATTTGCAAACTCGACAGCCTTTGCCTCTGCATAATACACAACTTACATCCATCTCAGCACTAGGCTCTGTAAATGGGAAAAAGCTGGGTCTAAATCTAATTGAAACATCACTCCCATAAAACAATTTCGCGAAATTAAATAATGTCCCTTTAAGTTCAGCGAAAGTTACTTTTCTGTCGACATACAATCCTTCAACTTGATGAAAGATGCAATGACTCCGAGCACTTACAGCTTCATTTCTAAACACTCGACCGGGTGCAATGATACGAATCGGAGGAGGATGTTTTTCCATGTATCGAATTTGAACTGGAGAAGTGTGAGTCCGAAGCAGCAAATCTTTAGACACAAAAAACGTATCCTGCATATCTCTTGCAGGATGATCTTCGGGAAAGTTTAGAGCTGAAAAATTATAATAATCAGATTCAACTTCAGGTCCCTCGGCTGTAATGAAGCCGAAGTTCTTGAAGATCTCTTTGATTTCATTCAAGGTTTGAGTGACAATGTGCTTTGAACCGATATTTGGTTTTAATCCAGGGAGGGTTAAGTCTTCTCCAAGAACGGTTGATTTTGATTTGGGAAATTTCTCAATTATATCTTCGTACCTTGCTTCAAGTTCTTTTTTCAATGAATTTAATTCACGCCCAAACTGAGATTTGATTTCTTTTGGGACAGCACTAATCTTTTCAAAAAGGTCTGATATCTTACCTTTTCTGCCGAGATATTTTATTCTAAAATCCTCAGCAGATTGAGGAGTACAAATTTCACCTAAATCATTTCTTGCGTTTTCGGCTGTTTTCTGAATCAGTTCGAGATAATTCATATTTAAAATGAGAATCCCTTCGGCCTAAAGTCAGAGGGAGATTAAATTTAGTTTAATGCGAATTTAACTACTTCAGCGAAAGCTTCAGGATTATCGTATGCGATATTCGAGAGAAGTTTTCTATCGATTGAAACTTGCTTCTTGTTCAAGGCATCAATTAGCTTGGAATAAGTAGTTCCATGCATTCTTGCTGCAGCATTTATTCTAGTGATCCAAAGCTGACGATAAACTCTCTTCTTAAGTTTTCTGCCTGAATATGCATGTACAAGTGCTTTTTCAACTGAATTCTTTGCAATCGTATATACTTTGCTTCTTCTACCCCAATAACCTTTAGCCTGTTCAAGTACTTTTTTCCGTCGTTTATGCGAAGCAACTTTATTTTTTGATCGTGGCATTTTTTATCCTCTTCTAACTATTGTAACATTTGCTTTACTCTTTTTTGATCTGCTTCAGAAACTAAAGTGCTTTTTCTGAGTTTTCTTTTTCTCTTCGTAGTTTTTGAAGTTAAAATATGACTCTTGTATGCCTTAGCTCTTTTAAATTTTCCAGATGCAGTTTTCTTAAATGTTTTTGCTGCACCTCTATTACTCTTCATTTTTGGCATGACATTTACCTATTGATTAATAACTTTTTTGATTTTTGATTTATCTGCAACTAAAATTGCGATCATATTTCTGCCCTCCAATTTAGGAGGATTTTCGACTTTAGAAACATCACTTAATTTTTCTATCAGTTTATTTAGTAGAACTTCACCCTGTTCAGTGTAGGCCATTTCTCTGCCTTTAAAAATCACCGTAGCTTTTACTTTATCACCATCTAATAAGAATTGACGGCAGTGCCGTGCCTTAAATTCGAAATCATGGTCGTCGGTATTCGGATGAAATCTGATTTCCTTTAAAGTAGTAACTTGTTGATTCTTCCTTTGGATTTTTTCTTTCTTTTGCTGTTCGTATCTGTACTTTCCATAATCAATTATTTTACAAACTGGAGGTTTTGCATTTGGTACAATCTCAACTAAATCTAATCCTTTTCGTTCGGCAATTCTTATCGCCTCTCTTGGTGACATAATTCCAATTTGCGAACCATCGTTATCAATTACTCTGATCTGAGGGATTCTAATCTGCTCGTTAACTCGTGCTTCACTGGTTTTTTCTTTTGAACTTATAAATTACCTCTTAATTTGTTGTGATTGTTTTTTGGGTGATTTCTTCAAGTATTTTGTTTATAAAATCTTCTATTTGAAATTGACCTAAGTCTCCCATTTTATGTTTTCGAACAGAAATGCTTCGACTCGAAACTTCTTTCTCTCCGATAATGATCATGTAAGGAACTTTCTGTAATTCCCATTCACGAATTTTATAACCGATTTTTTCATTCCGTGAATCGAGCTCCACACGAACACCATTGGAAAATAATCTGTCGTAAATCATTGTAGCATATTCGGAGAAATTCTCTGAAATCGGCATAACTACTACTTGAACCGGAGAAATCCACAAAGGAAAATACCCTGCAAAATGTTCAGTAATAATTCCAATGAATCTCTCGAAGCTTCCAAAAATCGCCCGGTGAATCATGATCGGTCGTTTCCTGTCATCATTCTCATCGATATATTCCAGGTCAAATCTTTCAGGCATTTGGAAATCCAATTGTATTGTTGCAGTCTGCCATGAACGGTTGATTGCATCTTTTACTTGAATGTCAATCTTCGGTCCGTAGAATGCACCATCTCCTACATTAATTTTGAACGAAATTTCATTTAATTGAAGTGCCTGCTTTAGAGATTCTTCTGCCTGATCCCATAGGCCCAACGAACCCATTGCCTTTTCAGGACGGGTTGACAAAAAATATGAAGGTTCGAATCCAAATAGTTTGTAAAACTCATCCACTAATTTTAAAAGTTTCTCTATCTCGTATAAAATTTGATCAGGTCGAACGAAAAGATGCGCATCGTCCATTGTAATTTGGCGAACTCTCAGCATCCCACCTAAAGCTCCAGAAACTTCGTTGCGATGTAACCTTCCAATTTCGGACAATCGAAGCGGAAGATCGCGGTAACTTCTTAGTTTAGATTTATAAACAATTGTGCTTTCGGGACAATTCATCGGTTTTAAACTGTAAGTCTCTTCATCTACTTCAACGATGAACATATTCTCTTTGAAGTGATCCCAATGACCTGATCGTTCCCATAAAGCTTTCTTCACTAAAATTGGAGTCGAAATTTCTTGATAGCCAGCTTCGTCTAAAACTTCACGTAAATATTTTTCTAGTTCTCGAAAAATGATCATTCCCTTCGGCAGCCAGAATGGAGCACCAGGAGATATTTCATTAAATAAAAATAATTCAAGTTCTCTGCCGAGCTTTCGATGATCTCTCTTCTTTGCTTCCTCAAGTAGTTTTAAATAATCATCTAAATCTTTTTTCTTGGGAAATGAAATTCCATAAACTCGTTGAAGAGGAGTATTTTTCGAATCGCCTTTCCAGTATGAGCCCGAGACATTTAAAAGTTTGAAATACTTAATTTTGCTTGTATCAGTTAAGTGAGGACCTCTGCAAAGATCAAGGAAACTTCCCTCGGAATAGAGACTAACTTGCTCATCCCGACTATTAATGTCTTTTAATAATTCAAGTTTATATTGATCGCCTTTCTTCCCGAATAAATCCATCGCTTCATCAAGTGAGCATTCTTTCCTTACAAAAGGTTTTGAGTCTTTTATAAGTTCAGACATTTTTTTCTCAATCCGTTCGATGTCTTCGGGACTCAGTTTTTGATCAACATCAATGTCGTAATAAAATCCGTTTTCGATCGCTGGTCCAACGCCAAACTTCGCACCAGGGAATAACTCTTCAATTGCATGAGCCATTAAGTGTGAAGACGAATGCCAATAAACCTCTTTTCCTTCTTCATCATTAAAAGTGAGTAATTGTAGTTTTCCACTTTCATTAATCTGAAAACCAATTTCATGGACTGATCCATTTATCTTGACCGCAAGTGCTTCATCTGCCAATCTTTTACTGATTGAAGCCGCAATATCAAGACCAGTTATTCCTTTGGGAAACTCTTTCACAGAGCCGTCCGGAAAAGTGATATTTATTTTTTGATCATTCATTATGACTAAACAATAAAAAAATCGGTAAAACCGATTACTTCATAAATAAGCTTCGAAAAACTTCTAAAACTTTGTTAAAATAGAAAAATAAAGGTAGGATTTCAATATTTACCTTAAGTGATCACATCAAACGATGTAAAACAAGCACAAATCGAAGCATATTTTAACGATTTTATCATCTTTGTTCGTGGGCTCTACAAGATTCGAACTTGTGACCTCTTCCATGTCAAGGAAGCGCGCTAACCAACTGCGCCAAGAGCCCAAAATCCAATTTTCAATTTTAACTCAACTTTGCATTTTGAAATTTGCAATTTGAATTTCATTTAGTACCGAGGGCCGGACTCGAACCGGCACGGGTGAAAACACCCACAGGATTTTAAGTCCTGTGCGTCTACCAATTCCGCCACCCCGGCAATGTCAAAAAAAGCACTGCAAATATAAAAATTTACCTCTCGCTTTGCAAAAAAATGTTCATATACATTTTCAATAAGACTTAGGAAACTTAATTGCTCATTCCATAAAATTCAGTACAATTTTTGGTAACTAAACTTGAAATTTTTCTTTTATAAGACTCTCGATCTCACTCGCGCCAATTTGATGCAATACATAGCCAGAAATCTCAACTTCGTATGCTTGATCATCTTCTGATTTGAAAATTATTTTTGGTTCACGGTTTACTGCTGTCCAGACAGAGTTTAGAATAACTTTCTTAATCATAGAAATCAGTTGATTTTTTGCAGATTCTTTTTTCGTTCTTACGCTGAATCTGTACCTATAGAATTCTTGATCGAGTTTAAGACTTGAGATGAAATTCTTTGCAAGTGAACTATATGGTATTTGAATTGATTCTGCCCCGTCTTTTTCCAGCTCAATCGATCTATAACCGCGCTTTTTAATAATGCCCACAACCTCGCCTATCTTAATCATCGAACCAATCTCAAAATCATTATCAATCCGTAAAAACATTCCGGAAACAAAATCACGGATAAACTGCCAGCCTGATAACACAGCGAATAGTATAACACCGAACATAATAAATGAAATTATTGTCGGCGATTGGGGAAAGATCAGAATTAGAACATTTATAGTAATAAATATTAATACACCTAATTGAAGAAGTGGGATTGATCTGATAAAAAATCTGTATTGATTGAAAATCAACTTATAATATCTAACCATAAATCTTATGATCACTAACACTACTGGCACCGCAAGCGCAGCAAATAAAGTATTCAAACTAAAGAGCGCCAAGTACAATTTTAGATTCATAACAATCCTTTTCGCTTAAATTCTCTTACAATGAAAGGGAGAAGAAACGGACTTATCTCAAGAATTTCACCATGCTTATCTATTAAAGAATAGTTTACTAAGGGGATTAACTCTTCATCAATAAGCTCAGAGTCCAACCTTGTTATTGTTGGAATCGAATTAATCGATAATTTATTATGAAGTATAAACTGAAGCAGAATTATTTTTTGAATACTTGATAAGTTATCGAGAATTCTTTGATGTGGGATTTCTAGATAACTAATATGAATCGCTCCTTCCCCATATTTCAAAATATTCGAAATCCAACTGTAAAGTGCTGGACCAATGACACCATCAGAGTATTCAAATATTTTATTGAACATTTTTACTTCACGCCATTTATTAAAACTTTGTTCTCCTTTTGAATTTATTTTAACAATTAGTCTCGTAGATTCATGACGAGGCATAATAATGCTTTTCAGTTCTTCTGCACTGAATGGTTCACACTTTATAACCCCGACAAAATTGTTTTCGATTGGTTGTATCATATTTATGAAATTATAAGCGTGAACGTTGCAATTAACAATGAAAAGTATTTTTCTTGAAAAGCTTTCCATCAAATTAAAAATCACATTGAGAACATCAATTCCATTATCAGTACGCTCCCACCAAAGCTCCAAATCGTTAATAATCACAACTGAATAGACAGGAAGATTTTCAAGAATAATGTTTGGTTCGCCATTTAACTTTGTTGCGTCTCAAATTGTATTTTTAATTGATTTACTGAAGTTGAGCCCTGCGGAATTGCTTCGAGGTTAAATATTTTTGATTGAGAGAAATTTTTCTGAGCACCATAGAGTGACAATGCAGTTTTTCCGGAATTAGGTTCACCCAGTATAAGTAAATTTCCGGAACTGCCATTTTTGAATCGATCGGCGATTTCTCGAATCTTGTGTAACTCCAGTTCGCGTCCTACCCAGAGATTCTCTGAGATAGCAGGTTTACCTATAAACATCTGTTTATAATACAAAGGAAGTGATCTAAAAACAGGTTGGTCCGGAGTAAACTGCTTAACAAAATAAATCTTACTTTTGCCTTTGCCCAATCCTCTGATGAGGAAATAAATCTAATAAGATGTATCATAAGAGTAATGTTATTTCCGGTTCCTCTCCACCAGACATCAATCCTTGTTTTCTTCCCATAATTTTTTTCGGAGTTATGCGACAGAATTAAAATATTAAAATCCGAATTGTTGTACCCGTTTAACAAGTGAACAAATTTTTCAGGGCTCCTTGTCTTTTTACCCTAGCCAAGAAGAATCGTGTTTGGCTCAATTCCAGTGAAGCCATAAAGTTTTGGGATAATTTCCATGCACTCATACATATCATTGCATTCAATTTCCCTAAAGAAATAATCTTTCGAATCATCGGAATCGGAAATTTCATTAATGGATTTCGCGCTGATTGATTTAATATCTTTATTTTCAACTAGATTAAAATTAGATATAATACCTCTTTTCGCTGCAATCCAATTAGCAAGTTCGATCAAATGCGGGCGAACATGCTGCCTGCCGCTGAAAAGAATTAGATTCGGAAGCCAATTCCTCTGATTTTCACTATCTTTCTTAAGTCGATTCAATCCAGTTTTAACCAACATGTTCCATACGCCATTCCAAGCGTCACCAGTATCAAGTTTCAATTCTCTTCTCTTTATTAAGAAAAAAACCAATCCAAAAATTATTGTCGCTCCAATGAATGCGACAAAATCAAGCTGTATCATTATAAAGAATGCAGTAACCGAACCAATTATACTTGCCGCTTTTGGAACTTTAAAATCCGGTCTGAAGTCGGGACTCGCCCAACTCTCGAAGAAGCAGCTTAAATTTAAAAATCCATAAGTTGTTATAAAGAACATTGAGACAATTCTTGCAATAATATCAAGTTCACCAATCAGAATTCCTGCTTCGGCAATCACAAATGATAAGAGTAAAGCATTTCTTGGTTCATTTTCTTTTCCATGCCCTTTAGAAAAAAATTTCGGTGTAATTTTATCAGCCGAAGCTGCTTGGAGAATTCTTGGCGCTCCCAAAATACTTCCAAACGCCGAAGATAAAGTCGCTCCCCAAATACCTGCAATGACTAATGGCGGAAATAAAGAAATTTCAAAAAGGACTTTTGGATTATTTGCTAATTAATCTGCATCTACCGTATAAGAGAAAAAGAATGGAAGAAAAAGATAAACTGCTAAACCAACAAAAATTGCAGTTAATGTTCCTCGCGGAATTGATTTTTTTGGATCCTGCAGATCTCCCGACATTGATACGCCAGCTTCGAATCCTGTTACCGCCGGGAAAAAAATTCCGAAAAGGACCAAAAACGGAACTTCACTATCGAGTGGAGTAAAATGTGGTGATTGAGGCGTAAGCTGATGACTACCAAAAAAAATCGAAATCAAATGATAAACCGATAGCAGCCATAATAAAATACTGCGTTCTGATAGCAAGTGAAGTGCTGATGAATGTAATAATTGTTACTGCAACAAGTGCAATGCTGCCCGCAAGCCGAATTGAGTCTTTATTTATTTCATATCCCCAAAATGCAAGAAAGCTTTCTGCAAAACCGATCAAATACAAACTGACACTAAAAGATAATCCGACAAACAACGCTAGACCTAAGGTTCCGCCAATTGAAAGTCTCAAACTGCGACTTATAATGTAATACGTTCCACCGGCTTTAATTTTTTTATCAGTTGCTAGAAGAGACGCTCAAACCAGTGGTTACAGAAATAATATGGGCAATCACTATAATTACGAGGGTTAGGAATAAGCCTGCCTGCCCAACTATCCACGGCAATCGCAGATACATTATTACGCCCAGAATAGTCAATATAGAAGGTGTGAAAACTCCGCCGAAGGTCCCAAACTTTTTTATTCTGCTCATGTCAATCTATCTTCGCTAATAATTATGTGGCTTTCAACAAAATAAACGCTGAATTTTGGCACTAAATAATTGGCCAAATATTTTGTCTATTTAATATATGAATAATTTGAAAAATAGGAGAGATGTTCAGTAGATAATAATTGAGACCGGCTGCTCGTATCCGGTCTCATGAAGGAGAGAACGTAATGAGTTATGTTACATCTGTTACTGATAAATATGCACAAGCTCTTCTAACGCAGCGTTCATCATCGAAATGAATTGCCTGTTTGATCGCAAATAAACCCCTGTCATCCTGAATTTTGTGGAGAGCGATGGCAGCTAAGATTCTCAATTCCTTGTTTTTGTCTGATTTAAGGATTTTCATAAGTTGAATGACAACTTCATCCATTTTCAAATCACCAGCAAGATTAATTGCATCGGACTTTATCATTGAGTTTTCAGTTTGCAAAGAATTCTTAAGATTAGTCTCAACGAGTTTTGATAGATCCGCAGCAGAAACAGAATTCACCGAAAAAATTCCTAAAACAGCAATAAGGGAAATAATTGTTTTCATTTTCCTGACTCCTTTTTATTTGTTGCACACTTATTCGGAATCAAATTGAAAATGTTACAAATAAATTGGATTAAGTTTTTTAGGATTAATCTATTTTATCAATAAAAATTTTAATTTTTTCCCAGCTGAAGCCTTTTTGAAAAAGATAGTTTATTACTTTCTGCTTATCTGAAGGAGTGAGTTTTGTTGAAAATCGTTTTAAATATTTTTCTGCTGTAGTTTCTAAATTTTTCATTTCAGTTTCATCAGAAATGTCTGTCAAAAGAGATTTTACTTGAGAATCACTTATTCCCCGTTTTCGAAGTTCGGTTTTGATCCTGCTAGGCCCAAAATATTTTCTTTTAGTCAATTCATCTGCAAACTCTTTGGCAAATTTTTCATCATCAATTAATTGAGAGTGTATTAGACTCTCCAATGTTTTATTGACAGTCTCGGGAGCGAATTTCTTTTGGCTAAGTTTTCTCCTGAGTTCAAAGATCGAATGATTACGAATCGCTAAAAATCTAAGTGCGGATTGCTTAGCCTGATTTAACTCTTCATATGCAATTATGTCTTCAAGATAATTTTCAGAAAGTTTTTGATTGAGCGATAATTGAAATTTATTGTAGGTATCAATTGAAAGAAGTATAGGATCAGATTGGGAAAAGAAAATCTTTATACGATTTCCTTTTCGCTCAATCTTAATAACTTCAATCATTTATTCTTTTCAGACTTGGACTTTTTACTTGGTTCTTCTTCTTTAACTTCTTCCTTTTTCAAGAGACCAAGGTCCTCACGAACTTTTCTATCTAATAAATCCAGAAGTTTTGGATCCTCCAACAATTTTGATTTAAATTGTTCGCGACCTTGAAATCTATCTCCTTCGAATGTAAACCAAGAACCACTTTTTTGCACAATTTCATGCTCTGTTGCAAGATCAATCAATTCTCCTGCTTTTGAGATTCCCTCATTGAAAAGTATATCGAACTCAACTTCCTTGAATGGGGGAGCAACTTTACTCTTCACAACTTTAACTTTAACTCTATTGCCGATTACATCAGTTCCTTCTTTAATCACACCTATTCTTCTAATATCCATTCTAACTGAAGCATAGAACTTTAAAGCGTTTCCTCCGGTAGTTGTTTCTGGATTACCGAAAACAATTCCAATTTTGCTTCTCAATTGATTCGTAAAAATCACGCATGTATTTGATTTTGAAATTGCTCCAGTAATTTTTCGTAATGCTTGCGACATCAATCTTGCTTGCATCGCCATGTGAGCATCTCCCATATCCCCTTCAATTTCAGAACGCGGCACAAGTGCTGCAACAGAATCGATTACAATTACATCCATTGCATTGCTTCGAATAAGTGAATCTACTATCTCCAAAGCCTGTTCACCGAAATCCGGCTGCGATAAAATTAAATTATTTGTATCTACACCTAATTTTTTGGCATAGTTAATATCGAAGGCATGCTCAGCATCAATAATCGCAGCTAAACCATTATTTTTTTGCGCTTCTGCAATTACATGTAAACAGGTAGTAGTTTTGCCTGAAGATTCCGGTCCGTATATTTCTACTATTCTTCCGCGTGGGACACCACCAACTCCCAATGCAAAGTCAAGTGAAATTGAGCCAGTTGAAATAACATCAATAGCTGGTAATGCGAAATCACCTAGCCGCATTATTGCACCTTTGCCATAATTTTTTTCGATTAATGCAATTGTATCTTTAAGCGATCTTAATTTTTCATCTCTCTCGTCTGCCATTTAATTCTCCCTAAGATTAAATTTTTTATGAATATAATATTTTGAGCCGAATCTATCCAATTCACTTTTCATTAATTCTACAGAATTAATCCTTTCGATGAAAGATTCGAAACTATAATCTCTTAATTTATCAATAAATGCTGGTGATATCCTACCTTTTACCCGTCCGATTGTAACATGGGGATGAAAATTTCGCTCCTCAACTTCGATGCCAATTTGACTGGCGCAGCTTGCCAACTCTAGACCAATTCTCTCGATTGCTAGATTTTCTTTAATGCCGATCCAAATTACTTTCGGATTTTTAAAATTCGGGAAAGCACCCAAACTTTGAAAATAAATTTCTGTATTACCAATAACTTCAAGTTTCATTTTTACACTTTGAACTAAAATTGGAATTACAGACGTATCAATATCCCCAAGAAATAATGTTGTGATGTGAAGTTTCTCAAACGATTCCCACTTTATTGGTTCAGAATAGTTTTTAAATTCATTCATGAGAGAGAAGATTCGAGACCTGCATCTTTCAGATAAATTTACAGCAAAAAACATTCTATGCTTCATCTTCAATTCCAAGTAGCATTCTTCTTACAAGTTCGAGAGCCGCTTGAGAGGTTCTTTCTTTATTTCTGATTCTGTTCTCAGCAAATCTGTGTCTGACAACCTTTACCTTTTCGTCATCAACATATCCAATATAAACCAAACCTACCGGTTTTGTCTTCGTTCCACCTGAAGGTCCCATGATTCCGGTTACAGAGAGTCCAATATTTGTCGAAGAGATATTTTTCACACCACGAGCCATCTCAATTGAGACTTGTTCACTAACAGATCCGTATTTAATAATGCTGTCAACACTAACGCCTAAAGTTTGGATCTTTGCGTCATTAGAATACGAAATCACTCCTTGCATAAAATACTTACTGCTTCCTGAAATGTTTGTGAGACGGTCAGCAATAATTCCTCCAGTGCAGGATTCAGCAACTGCAATTGTTAAATTTCTCTCTGCAAGAATTTTTCCAATTACTTCCTCTATCAAGAGGTCATCACAAGAATAAATGAATCCACCAGCCAAATCAGTAATTTTCTTTTCCGCTTTTTTGATTTCTGATTCAATTTCAGATGCTGATGTTCCTGAACAAGAGATTCTCATCTTAACACCGTATTGACTTGGGAGAAACGCAAGTTTACAATTTCCTAACCAACTTTTTATATCTCCGAGCAATTCAAATAAACTAGATTCTGGAATGCCTGTAGTGTGAATCAATTTTTGCCGATAAAATAACTTTTTCTCGTTGGCAAGCTTTCGCATTATTGGAAGGATATAATTTTCCATCATACTTTTCATTTCGGAAGGGACACCAGGCATTACAAAATAGACTTTACCTTCGTGGGAAATATCAAAGCCAGGAGCAGTTCCTACAAGATTTTCAATCACATTAGCAATCCTCGGAACATAGGCTTGCTGCCGGTTCACTGTTGGCATTTCTCTCTCACGTTTTTGAAAACGCTCTTCAATTCTTCTTAGCACAGATTCATTAAATATTAATTCAGTATTAAAATACTCTGTTATTGAATCACGAGTAATATCATCGTGAGTAGGACCTAAGCCACCAGTGATGAAAATAAAATCTGAATCGGCATGAACAGTATCGAGTGTGTTGAATATTGCTGATTTTTTATCTCCAACAACTGAGCTTGTTACAACTTCAAATCCAAGAGATGTCAATTTCTCACCAATGTAAGCAGCATTAGTATTCAGAGTTTGACCAATTAAAATTTCATCACCAATAGAAATGATTCCAATACGATTCATAAAATTATTATATCAGGAAAAAAATATATTATCAGTTGAATTGTTAAAATGGTATAAATCCCGGCAATGATATCATCCATCATGATACCATAACCACCTTTCAAACTTTGGCTAACGTTTGCAGGATACGGTTTAACTATATCAAACATTCTAAATAGGAAAAAACTCAAAGCAGAGAGTATTATAGTTTTGGGAATGAACAGCAGTGAAATCCACATTCCAACTACTTCATCGATAACCACTTGTGGGGGATCGTATCCGAATTTTTTCTCGCCTATCGTGCCGGACCATATACCAAGAATAGAGAATATGACTATTAAAACGGTTAATATTCCAATTTTTTCAAAACCCGGAATAATCCAGTAAATAATTAATGCAAAGAATGAAGCAACTGTGCCAGACGCAAATGGAAAATATCCAACCGAGAAAAAGGTTGATAATGAGAGGGCGATTTTTTCGGATAAGTATTTGGGTGATTTCATAATCTAATTTCTTAAAATTTTTTCAATGTTATATCGATTACTGTACAAGTAACTAATACCAGTATAAAATGTTAAAAGTGTAACTGCCAGCATCGTATAATAAATAAGCTGCTGATTAAGAAGAATTTCAAAAACCCATCTTGGAATGAATTTAAGAAAGTTTACACTTTTTCCTATATAAAGTACTAAAATGTAATATAGAAAAACCATTTGAGTAAAAGTTTTTACTTTAGCCAAAAACGAAGTGCTGAACGATTGATTTTTATATTGAGCAAATATTCTTAAAATTGTAATCATTAAATCTCGTACAACGATTACAACCACCATCCACAACTCTAAAACACCGACAAAAATGAACACAATGAATCCTACAGAAGTTAATATTTTATCAGCAAGAGGATCTAAAAATTTTCCAAGATTCGACATGTAATTGAATTTTCTTGCGAGCCAGCCATCGTACCAGTCCGTCAGCGCTGCAATAATAAAGACTAATAGCGAGATCTGATGGAACAATAAATTCGACGAAAGAAAAAACCATGCAAAAATCGGTGCCAAAATTATTCGCAAAATTGTAAGCTGATTTGGAATTGTCATAGGTTGAAATCAATCTAAATCAAATTATTATTTTATGCAATAACTTGAAACTAAAATGAGAAAGTAATTTATGGAATTTACAAAATTATGCAGTTAGAAGATTTAAAATCTCTATATACTTTTGACTTGTAGTCTGGATTATCTCTTTGGGCAGCGCTGGTGCCGGTGGCTGTTTATTGAAATTTATACTTAATAAATAATCCCTTAGGAATTGTTTATCCAGACTGTCCTGACTTTTACCAGCGATATATTTATCCTTTAGCCAAAATCGTGAAGAATCTGGAGTCAGCACTTCGTCCGCTAAAATTATTTTCCCATCGAGAATACCGAATTCAAGTTTAGTATCAGCAATAATGATTCCCTTTTGTGAAGCAATGGCAGCGGCATGGTTGTAAATTTTGATTGTCTTTTCTCGCAACTCTTCAGCAACATTAACTCCAAGAATTTCTACTACTTTTAAGAACGGAATATTTAAATCGTGTTTACCGATCTCCGCTTTAGTTGAAGGGGTAAAAATCGGATTCGGAAGTTCTTGCGATTCAATTAAGCCATGTGGTAATTCAATTTCGCAAATTGATTGATTCTCGCAATACTCGTTCCAACCCGAACCAGACAAATAACCTCGTACAATACATTCGATAGGGACAATATTTACCTTCTTAACGAGAAGTGATCTCCCTTCTAATTCACTTTCATATTGGTGACAGATTTTTGGATACTCAGCAACATTTGATGTAATAAGGTGATTTTTACAAATGTCAGAAAGTACATCAAACCAGAAAAGTGACAATTGCGTGAGAACATATCCTTTATAAGGAATTCCCTCATTAAAGACGACATCGAATGCAGAAATACGGTCAGTTGCTACAAACAATAAAGTTTCTCCAAGATCATATATATCTCTCACCTTCCCACGATGGACTACTTTAAGATTTTCAAAATTTGTCTCGGTGATAACTTTCATCTTCATCGTGCACAAGTTAAATTTCTACCACCATCAATTGAAACTGTGTTCCCAGTGATCCAGGAAGCTTCCGATGAAGATAAGTAAAAAATCAAATCTGCAATCTCATCTGAAATACCAACACGTCCGATTGGATGAGTTGCTTTGCTTCTTTCTAAAAATGCTTGATAAGCACTTTCGTCCATCCCAGATGCTTTGTGAATATTTGTGACAACTACGCCCGGATTAACAGCGTTGACGCGAATTCCTTTAGGAGCAAGCTCGAGAGCCGCACACCTTGTTAATTGATCCAAAGCTGCTTTGCTCACACAATATGCCAAAACATTTGGAAAACTTCTTAAACCAGTTACACTCGATACGTTAACAATATTTCCCTTTCGCTTTTCAAGAAATGGAATGGATAAATTCATAATATGAAAAACTGAGTTTAAGTTGATTTCCATCATTTCATTCCATGAATCTAGAGAAGTATCCTCAATTGAACCACTTCTTAAGATGCCCGCAGCGTTTACAACTACGTCCAGCTCAATTTTTTTTCTATTAAGCTCAACGAATAACTTTTTCCGCGCTGAAGAATCGGCTAGATCAAAATTTAAAATCTCCACACGATCATTGAATTGATTTTTAATTTCATTAAGCTTCTCTTGATTTCGTCCAACTGCGAGCACAAAAGAATTATTAGAGTCAAACTTTTTCAGCGCTGCAAAACCAATTCCGCTTGTTGCGCCTGTGATAAGAATATTTTTCATAGCCGTCTGATTTTATTACAAAAAAGCCCGATAAAATCGGGCGACTGGTGGGCAGAGACGGAATCGAACCGCCGACACATGGATTTTCAGTCCATTGCTCTACCATCTGAGCTATCTGCCCAGTACTTTCAAAATTTGCGGTACAAACTTAATATTTTTTTTCGAAATAGAAAAACCGCTCGCACAAAAAAAACTCCTCTTTTTAGTGAGGAGGAGGAAAATTGAAGTGGGTTAGGGCTATTATGGGGCAAATAAAGGTGGGTACTTCCTCCCCCTCTCTTATTAATTGGGGTAACGGTAGCAATATAAACTCTCGATATATAAATGGCAACAATTATTTTAAAAATTATTTTAAATATTCTAGAAAAAATTTTCTATTCCATCTTTCACATCTTATATTTAAACACTTTATTGAATAAAGTCTATAAATGAAAAATAGTCAGTTGAAAAAAAGATTGAACTCTATCGTTGATAATTATTTTCAGTACGAGTCCAATTGGTCAATTTTTATCTCACCTGATTACCTTGAGCACTTTTCTAAATCTGAAAACGTATTAAATCTTCTAAATAAAAAACTAACAGGCACTTATCCATTTTTTCATCCATTCTATGCTGGTCAAATGTTAAAGCCGCCTATCGAAGTTGCATCACTTGCTTATTTCTCAGCAATGATGTTGAATCCAAATAATCACGCACTCGATGGAGGACCATCGACCAGTCAATTGGAAAAAGAAACTGTCGACGCCATAGCAAAGATGGTAGGTTATAAAAAATATCTTGGTCATTTAACTTCGAGCGGGACGATTGCCAATTTGGAGGGATTATGGATTTCGAAAATGCTGAATCCCAAATCTTATTTCGCTATCTGCGAAAATGCTCATTACACTCATACGCGATTGTCTCAAGTATTAAATTTTAAATACAAAATCATCAAAATGAATGATCGTGGACAAATGGACATCGATCATCTTATAAAAATAATTAAAAGAGGTCATATTGGAACTGTAATCGTAACACTTGGAACAACAGGATTTGGGGCTTTGGATCCGCTTCATGAAATATTAAGTCTACAGAAACATTATAACTTCAGAATACATGTTGACGCAGCATATGGAGGCTTCTTCAAAATCCTTCAAAACGAAGGGTCAAAACTTATTGATTCAAAACCATTTAAATTTCTAAATCGAGCTGATAGTATTGTAATTGATCCGCATAAACATGGATTGCAGCCCTATGGCTGTGGATGCATTTTATTCAGAGATCCAAGCGTCGGTAAATTTTATAAACACGATTCACCGTATACTTACTTCACTTCGAAAAAATTACATTTAGGAGAAGTGAGCATCGAATGTTCACGAGCTGGTGCTTCGGCAGCGGCATTGTGGGCAACATTAAAAATATTCCCATTGAAAACAAAAGCTGGTCTTTATAAATTTCTTACAAGCTCACGCAAGGCAGCAATCAAATTCCAACTGCTTGTAAATAATAGTTCTAAACTGCGATTAATAGTTCAACCCGAATTGGATATTGTTAACTTTTTTCCTATGCAAAAATCCACAGCTAATATAAGCAGAATATGTAACAAGATTTTCAAAAAACTGATGGAGAGAAAAGTAAAGCCAATTTACCTTAGCAAGTACCGAATCGATTCTGACTTTTTTGTAAAACTTAACCCATCTATCAAAAAGAATTCAAAAGAGGTTGTTATTTTAAGATCAGCATTGATGAAACCTGAACATGAGCATTACGTAAACGAAATTTTTAGCGAAATTGAAAAATTGTCCTGAAAACTGTATTGAGGACATTCAAAACATTTGAATAGCATTTTTAAAAATAATTCTCTTCAATTAAATAAAGTAAGACTAACTGCATATGATTAAAATGGAGAGAGCTTATTTCATCCGCAAAGCAAAATTATTAATCAACTCACCAATAATATATTTATCATCTAAAGGAATAGCCATGAAATTAAAAATATTTTCTTTGATTGTATTTCTCCTTCTTCCACTGTGCCTTTTAGCACAAAAGAAAGTAGAAAAAAAAGATTCCATTGACGCTTCAACATTCGCAGGATTAAAGTGGAGAAACATCGGACCAGCTATTACCTCCGGTCGTATTGCTGACTTCGCTGTGAATCCAAATAATTTCAGTGAATATTATGTTGCAGTCGCAAGCGGGCATATCTGGAAAACACAAAATGCTGGAACAACTTATGAACCTGTTTTTGATAACTATGGAGCTTATGCAATCGGATGTTTGGCTATCGATCCTAATAATGCACATGTTGTCTGGGCTGGAACAGGAGAGAATAACCATCAACGCGCATTAGGTTATGGAGATGGAGTCTACAAAAGCATTGACGGTGGAAAATCATGGAAGAATATGGGGCTTAAAGATTCCAGACAAATTGGAAAAATTGTTATCGATCCAAGAAATTCTAACATTGTTTTTGTTGCTGCAGAAGGTTCGGTTTGGGGACCAGGAGGTGATCGTGGATTGTATAAAACTATCGATGGAGGAAAAACTTGGAAGAAAGTCTTGAATGTCAGCGAAAACACCGGTGTAAATAATTTGATCTACGATCCAAGGAATCCGGATGTCATGTACGCAACCTCGGAACAAAGAAGACGTCACGTTTTCACTAAAATAGGAGGCGGACCTGAATCAGCTGTATATAAATCAGTTGACGAAGGTGAAACTTGGGAAAAAATAATGAACGGACTTCCGAAGGTCGATATAGGTGGAATGGGAATAGATATTTCACCAGTTAATCCTGATGTTATTTACTTAATTCTTGAAGCTGCTGATAATCAAAGCGGATTCTATCGTTCCACAAATCGAGGAGCATCTTGGGAAAAAAGAAGTGATCATCACGAGTCTGGTCAATACTACAATGAAATTTTCTGCGATCCGAAAAATGTTGACAAGGTTTATTCAGTTGAAACTATCTCGCATGTTACAGTTGATGGAGGAAAGTCCTGGAAAGCTCTCAGTAATAGAGGTCGTCACGTAGACGATCATGCAATGTGGATTAATCCAAATAATACGGATCACTATCTTATTGGGGGCGATGGAGGTGTATATGAGACTTTTGATTGCGGCGAAACTTATAATTTTAAAGCTAATCTCCCAGTAACACAATTTTACAGGGTAAATGTTGATAATAGTTTTCCTTTTTACTTTGTTTATGGTGGAACTCAGGATAACAACAGCATGGGAGGACCATCTCAAACTTTGAATTCAACTGGAATAGTAAATAATGATTGGTTCGCAACAAATGGAGGGGATGGTTTTTGGACAGCAATCGATCCAGATGATCCGAATATTGTCTACGCCGAGTCCCAGTACGCTGGAATGGTTCGTTATGATAAACAAAGCGGGGAAACAATTCGCATTCGTCCCGAACCACGCAAGGGTGAAAACACATACCGCTGGAATTGGGATACGCCTTTTTTCATTAGTCCGCATAATAAAACAAGATTGTATTGTGCCGCTAACAAAGTTTTCCGCAGTGAAGATCGCGGCAATAGCTGGGAATCCATCAGCGAGGATCTAACCGCTCAAATTGATCGAAACTCATTTCCAGTCATGGGAAAATATTGGAGTGTTGATGCGGTAGCAAAAGATAAATCAACTTCACTATATGGAACGATTGTATCGATGAGTGAGTCGCCAGTTAAAGAGAATCTTCTCTATGTTGGAACCGATGATGGTTTGATCCAAGTTTCTGAAGATGGAAAAACATGGAGAAAGATTTCGGAGTTTCCTGGAATTCCCGAAAACACTTATGTAAGTGATATTTATCCTTCAAGATTTGATGAAAACATAGTCTATGCAAGCTTTAATAATATCAAGCGAGACGATTTCAAGCCATACGTGCTTGTAAGTAGAGATAAAGGAAAAACTTGGAAGTCCATCTCAAACAATCTGCCTGAAAATGGAACCGTTCATACAATTGAACAAGATTTCATTAATCCAAATCTGATTTTTGTCGGAACTGAGTTCAGCATATTTTTCAGTACTGACGGAGGCGAAAAATGGAATAAACTAAATTCTGGTTTGCCAACTATCTCAGTTAGAGATATGGTGATCCAAAAAAGAGAAAGTGATCTTGTAATAGCAACTTTTGGGAGAGGTTTTTATATCCTTGATGACTATTCCCCTCTTCGCCAAGTTAAAAAAGAAATGATTGATAGCGAAGCACATATCTTCCCGATAAAAGATGCATTGATGTACGTTCCCTCTTTTACATTAGGTGCCTTGGGCTCATCTTATTATGCAGCTTCAAATCCAGAATTTGGTGCAACATTCACTTATTATATTAAAGAAGTTCCAAAGACTCTAAAACAAATTAGAAAAGAGAAGGAAAAAGAATTATTTAAAGATGGAAAACCAATCCCACAGCCATCCAATGAGGAATTGCAAAAAGAAGATCTAGAACTTTCTCCTTATTTGATATTTACGATCTTTGATGAAGCAGGGCAAGTTGTTCGTAAACTTACCAAATCGGCTTCTAAAGGCATCCAAAGACTAACGTGGGATATGCGGTATCAATCGACCTCACCGGTATCCGTTTCTGAAAAATTTGAACCGACATCGAAAACTCAAAGCGGAACACTCGCATTGCCAGGAAAATATAAAGTTTCTTTTTCTCTTGTTACTCGTGATGGAATGAAAGAATTAGTCTCTCCAGTTGAATTTAATTGTGTGACGCTGCGTAACACAACTCTCCCAGCAGATTCCAGAGAAGAGCTAGTGCTATTTCAGAAAAAGGCAACATCACTCGCTCGGACGGTTCAAGGTACGCATAGATTTATAAACGAGTTGACGAAAAGAGTCGATAATTTGAAACAGGTTATTTTGAACACTCCAGATGCACTATTTGAAATGATGACAAGAGCAAATAACATTTCTGATAAGCTTAATGAACTACTTTTAAATTTTGAAAGAAAATCTAAATTCCCAAGCACAGAGGAAAATCCACCTTCTCCAGTTACTATAAATGAAAGATTAAGAACACTTGCTTATACACATTGGCGTTCAACCTCAAATCTTACGAAGAATGAACAAGTAGCATATGACGTTTTGGCCGAAGATTTTCCACCAATATTAGCCAGAGTTAAAAATATTTATGAGGTTGATATTAAAAAGCTGGAAGCGGATTTAGAAAAAATTGCCGCACCTTGGACACCAGGAAGAGTTCCCGAGTTGGAAGTGAAGTAAAGAATGTGAGAAAAGTTTCCATCCCGACAAGTCGGGATGGAATCCTTCTCATTTTCTACATAACCAATGCCATAATCGCTTTTTGAACATGAAGACGATTTTCCGCCTCATCAAAGATCACTGAATTTGGACTATCTGCCACTTCATCGACAACTTCATCCCCACGATGTGCTGGAAGACAATGCATAAATAGATAATCTTCTTTCGCATTCTTCACTAAGTCAGGATTGACTTGGAATTTCTCGAATTTCTTTTTTCTATCCTGAGCTTCTGATTCTTGTCCCATACTTGCCCAAACATCAGTATAGACAATATCAGCATTTTTAACTGCAGCGATTGGATCGCTCAATATTTCAACTTTAGAGCCAAAATATTTTGCGTTGGCTTTTGATTCTTCAACAACTTCTTCAAGCGGCAAATAGCCGGATGGAGAAGCAATTGTTACATCCATTCCAACTTTTGAGCAACCCTGTAAAAGACTGTGAGCCATATTATTTCCATCGCCGATGTAGGCAAGTTTTAATCCTCGCAAAACTCTTTTCTTTTCGAGAATTGTAAATAGATCAGCAAGTACTTGACATGGATGGTGCAAGTCGGTCAATCCATTTATAACCGGGATAGAACCAAATCGAGCTAAGTCAATTACATCCTGATGCGAAAAAGTTCTTATCATAATTCCATCTAAGTATCTTGAAAGAACTTTCGCAGTGTCTGAAATTGTTTCTCCGCGATTTAGCTGTAGATCATTCGGTCCGAAGTACATACCAATTCCGCCAAGCTGATAAATTCCTACTTCGAAAGAAACTCTTGTTCTAGTAGATGGTTTGGCGAATATCATACCTAGTGTCTTTCCAGCTAACAGATGATGTTGTTCACCAGAAATCTGTTTCATTTTCAATGAAGCACTTAACTCAAATATCTGATAAATCTCTTCATGAGTAAGATGCTGAATCTCTATTAAACTTTTATTTTTCATTTTTACAGACATAAAAACCTCTATTTAATTTAGAATTGAGAATTGATAATTGATAATAATTAGGGGTGAATAGTTGAAATATATTGTGAGTCACTAATTCTCAACTCTCCATCCGTTAGCTAACGGAACAATTATCAATTCTATTTAACTATTCTCGTACCGCTTTTTGGATTTGATAATTCTCTAGATTCAGTAATTATCATTTCTTTCCCTGTGGCTTCGACAAATTCCACAGCAGCCTGGATCTTAGGACCCATGCTTCCAGACGGAAATTGACCTTCGGCAAGATATTTTTTTGCGTCTGAAACACTTAACTCATCCAATAGTTTTTGATCTGGCTTGCAGAAGTTAAGAGCGACTTTGGAAATATCGGTTAAAATGTAAAATGCATCAGCTCCAATTTCTATTGCTAAGAGTGATGAGGCTAAATCTTTATCAATAACTGCTTCAATCGCTTCGAGATGTCCATTATCATGCCGATAGACCGGAATTCCTCCGCCGCCGCACGCAATCACAATACTCCCCGTCTCAACTAAACTTTTTATTAAATCTCTCTTAATTACAGTTCTTGGCTGTGGTGAAGGAACCACTCGTCGAAATCCTCTTTTCCTTGCATCTTCTTTCATTATCCAGCCAGATTCCTTTTGAAATCTTTCAGCATCTCCTTTTGAGTAGAATTTTCCGATAGGTTTTGTTGGGTCTTTGAACGCCTCATCATTCTTATCTACTTCCACTTGTGTGATTAAAGTTGCAATTTGTTTTTTAATTCCCTTCTCATTGAGAGCATTCATCATTTGCATTTCTATCATGTAACCGATCCCGCCTTCAGAATCAGCCACGCAAATATCCAGTGGCATAATTGGGATTCCAAATAATTGATTGGCAGCCTCATTTCTCTGTAGAATGTTTCCAACGACAGGTCCGTTTCCATGAGTAATTACCAACTCATACCCTCGTTCGAGCAAAGGAATAATGTTCATACAAGTATCGTATGTATTTTTTTCCTGTTCCTCGATCGTACCTTTCTGATCTCCGCGTAAAATTGCATTGCCGCCGAAAGCCACTACTGCAATTTTTTTCATATAATTCCTTTCTCCTTCAGCACATCCTCGATATTTGGTTTTGTTAATTCTTTCAGATTGTACTTCACACGAGTTGCAGGTTTATCAATCTTAACAATTCTTCTCAAGTCAATAGGAGTACCAATGATGACTGAATCGCAATCAGCCCGATTGATTGTTTCTTCCAGATCTGCAATCTGCTCATTGCCATAACCCATAGCTGGGAGTAGAACACCAATTCCTGGATATTTTTTATACGTAGCTTGAATTGATTTTACTGCGAATGGTCTTGGATCGACAAGTTCTCTTGCTCCGAACTCTTTTGCAGCAACAACTCCCGCACCGAATTTCATTTCTCCATGAGTCAATGTTGGACCATCTTCCACAACAAGCACACGTTTTCCCTTTATCAGTTCCGGATTTTCAACTTCGATTGGCGAATCAGCATCGAGAATTACTGCCGATGAATTGACTATTCGAGTATTCTTCCTAACAGTCTCGACATCTTCTTTCTTTGCATTTGAAATTTTGTTAATGACAGCAATATCAGCAAGCCGCAAACAAGTATTTCCTGGATAATAAATCATTTCATGACCGGGTCTCAATGGATCGACTACTGTAATTGTACAATCTGCTTTATAAAACGAAGTATCGTTATTTCCACCATCCCAAAGAATTACGTCAGCTTCTTGCTCTGCCTGTTTTAAAATTTCACCATAATCAACTCCAGCGTAGATAACGTTTCCATTTACAATATGAGGTTCATACTCTTCCATCTCTTCAATCGTACACTTATGTTTTTGAAGGTCTTCGAGAGTTGCAAATCTCTGGACTTTCTGAGCTACAAGGTCACCATAAGGCATTGGATGACGAATTGCTGCAACCTTTTTACCTGCTTTTTTTAAAATCTCCGTAACCCTGCGCGAAGTCTGACTTTTTCCACATCCTGTTCTGACAGCAACAACTGCAATCACAGGTTTTGTACTTTTTATCATTGTTTCATCAGCACCGAGCAGTTTGAAACTTGCACCTGCAGCATTGACTTCCGATCCTTTTGATAAAACGTATTCGAACGGCACGTCAGAATAAGAGAATACTACTTCTTCGATTTCAAATTTTTTTATTAAGCTGGTTAATTCTGATTCATCATAAATTTTTATTCCATTCGGATAAAGTTTTCCAGCCAGTTCTGCTGGATATATCCTCCCATCAATGTTTGGAATTTGAGTAGCCGTGAATGCTGCTACTTCATATTCTTCATTGTTTCGATAAACTACATTGAAGTTATGAAAATCTCGTCCAGCCGCGCCCATAATTAAGATTTTCTTCCGTTTCATTTGACCTCCGATAATTATTCTACAGTTACACTTTTTGCCAAATTTCTTGGCTGATCAACATTTAAACCTTTTTTCACGGCGATATGATATGCGAGTAATTGAAGCGGGATGATTGTCAAAATAGGAGAAAGCATTTCAAGAGTGTTTGGAACTTTTATAACATCCTCAACGATTGAATCGATTGAATCATCATCTTCACTCGCAATTGCAATAACTCTACCCTTTCTTGCTTTGACTTCTTCTATATTTGATAAAATTTTGTCGTACGTGGAATCTTTTGTTGCAATGAATACAATCGGCATATTCTCATCCACAAGTGCTATGGGTCCGTGTTTCATCTCCGCTGCAGGATATCCTTCTGCATGGATGTAGGAAATTTCTTTTAACTTTAAAGCACCTTCAAGTGCTACCGGAAAATTATAACCTCTGCCAAGATATAAAAAATTCGGTGCTTTATAAAATTTCTCGGCGAGTTCTTCAATCTCACTTTGCTTCTGAAGAATTTGAGTTATTTTCTTCGGAAGATTTAATAATTCCTGACAAATTTTTTCGCCGTATGCGAAACTCAAATTCTTTCTTCTACCGATAAGAATCGTGAGCAGAGATAAAACTGCGAGCTGCGACGTAAATGCCTTTGTTGAAGCGACACCAATCTCGGGTCCGGCATGAATATATACACCTGCTTGACTTTCTCTTGCAATTGATGAACCGACCACGTTGCAAATGCCGAGTACAGTCGAGTTTCGTTTTTTTGATTCACGAATTGCTGCAAGCGTGTCTGCCGTTTCACCACTTTGACTTATCGCAACCACAATATCATTTCGGGTAAGGACAGGATTCCTGTACCGAAATTCAGACGCATATTCAACTTCTACTGGGATCTCTGCATATTGCTCCAGCATGTATTCACCGACCAATGCTGCGTGCCAGGAAGTTCCGCATGCTGTTAATATCAATCTGCGTGCATTAACTAAATCATCTACAATTTGCTCAAGTCCACCAAGTTTGACATTTCCTGCCGAAAGTACAATTCTACCACGAATTGCATTTTGTATGGAATCAGGCTGTTCAAAAATTTCTTTGAGCATAAAATGAGGGAATCCACCTTTTTCAATTGTGGAAATATCTAAATCGAGAACTTCGACTTCCCTGTCTATTTTTTGGTTACCAAGTGATTTTAAGTTAAAGTGATCTTTATATATCTCTGCAACATCGCCATCTTCAAGAAATACAACATTGTTTGTGTATTCTAATATTGCAGGAGCGTCAGATGCGATAAAGTGCTCATTCTCTCCGATTCCAACTATTAGTGGACTCCCCTTTCGAGCAGCGATTATTTTGTCGCCCTCAAGAGAGGAGACAACACATATTCCATAGGTGCCTTCAACTTCGTGCAAAGCCAATCTTACTGCCTCGATAAGTGATTTTTCTTTGTCAAAGAAATATGAAATAAGATGTACAATTACTTCGCTATCGGTTTCACTTGTGAATTGATAGCCAAGATCTTTCAGTTTAGTTTTGAGTATACGATAGTTTTCGATTATCCCATTATGGACCAGAGCAATTTTACATCCGCCATCAAAATGCGGATGTGCATTCTCGTTTGTAGGGGCTCCGTGTGTTGACCAGCGAGTATGTCCTATGCCGATAAATGCATCCTCATCATAATCTTGTATCAGTTTCTCTAAATTGCTGATCTTACCAGATGCTTTGTTTACAATTACTTTCTTCTTTTGAATGTAACTAATTCCTGATGAATCGTAGCCGCGATATTCGAGACGCTTTAAGCCATTAATTAAAATTGGAATGACTTTATTTTCACCGATATAACCAATTATACCACACATAAGATTTAATATACTCGTGAATGTTTTATTTATTTTTACAGATCTGGAAGGTAGAAAAACAGACTATTGCTGAGCTTATTCCTAAACTTCATACGTAAATTTACAAAAGGGTTGACGTAATCTCAAATATTACTTAATCTGCTCAATTCAGATTTTTACATTTTTGAGCCATTCTTTCAATTCTTCAAATGCTGTTGACAAGGATGCATAATCTTGATCTTTTGATGAATTCTCGATTTGGGCACCTAATTTTGAGACCTCGGGGAAGCCATACGCCACACCGTTGCCTTTAATATTATGACCAAAGAACTTGAATTTTTCAAACTCTTTCGGAGACATAATTCTATCCAGTTCAGAAATTTCAGTTCTCAACTGTTCTATATATTCAGTCTGAAATTGGATCACTTCTTCTTTATCAAATCCTTGGAAGTAAGGACTAATTTCTTCGTATTCAGGTTCAGTTGTTTTAATCACGGTCATTATTTCTCCGACTAATTTTTGTTGATCAACAGGTTTAGTTATATAACCATTGCATCCAGCAGCTAAACATCTCTCTCTATCCCCCTTCATTGCATGGGCTGTAAGCGCAATAATTGGTAAATATTTGTATTTATTATCTTGTCTGATAGCTTTCGTTGCTTCTATGCCATCCATAACTGGCATCTGAATGTCCATCAATATTAAATCATACTTGCCGCCATTCAATTTATCAAGACAGTCCCTTCCATCCACTGCTATATCATAAGTTGAACCGAGTCTCTTGAGAATGTGCGACATGAACTTTTGGTTCATTAAGTTGTCTTCTACGAGCAGAACATTAAGTGAAGGAATTTGGGTCTCGGATTTCGCAGGTGTAACTTCAATCGGTTTTACTTCAGCTAACGGAGTTTTAGTCCCGGTTAAGAGTTTATCAAGACTTTTTAAAAAATCCTTTTCTCTTATCTCAGATTTTTTGACTATTGTACTGCTCTTCTCGCGTAAATATGCTGTTTCGTTATCGTTCAATTCACGTGCAGTGATAACTAGAACCGGCGTTTTGTTGTATTCAGAACTTCTTCTTAATTCTTTGATGAATTCAAAACCGTCCATTCTTTCCATCATTAAATCAAGAATGATTAACGACGGGGGAGAACTTTTTAAAACATTGTCGAGGGCCATATCTGCAACAGAAAAACATTCGACGAAGTATTCATTTTTGTCGAGCAATTTATCTAATCTCTTCAGGACATTGACATCGTCATCCACAACAACAATTCTTTTCTTGTCCGGTGGCGTTTTATGAATGTTGGTGAGGATTTCCAAAAGTCTATTTTGTGCAATTGGCTTTTCAATATAATCAGCAGCTCCAAGATTAAGAGCTTTGTTTTGCTCCTGTAAAATTGAACAGACAATGACCGGGATCGATTTTGTTATTACATCCGATTTTAGCTCGCGTAAAACTTCCCAGCCATTTTTTTCCGGTAGAAAAATATCAAGCAGAATCGCATCAGGCCGGTGTTTCTTTGCAACAGACAGTACATCCTTGCCGCTTTGCAGAATCAAGAGATTGTATTTTTTTGACTTTAGAGAATTTTCATATACTCTTATAGTACTAATATCATCATCAACAACTAGAATAAGCGGTTCACCAGGTTTTCTTATCTGAATACTTTCTGCGACTTCTTCTTTTACAACTTCGACTTTTTCTCCTTTAACATCAGTAACTTCCACAGGCAGTTTAAACCAGAATCTTGAACCAACATCTAATTCACTCGATACGCTTATGCTTCCACCCATCATTTCAATTAGTCGTTTCGAAATCGTAAGTCCAAGTCCCGTCCCGCCAAATTTTTGTGCAGTATCCTTCTCTGCTTGGGTAAATGCTTCAAAAATTTTATTTAATTTCTCAGGCGCAATTCCAATTCCAGTATCAGTTACAGAATATTCAATATCGGCGAAATTCTCAACGAGCAGATTACTCGGAACATTTCGGACTACTAAATTTATTTCACCTTGCTTAGTGAATTTTAAACTATTGCCAATCAGATTTACCAAGATTTGACGGATACGCAGCGGATCGGTCACTACATTTTGAGGAACATTTTCTTCAACTTTAGTTTTAAATTTGATTCCTTTTTCAAGTACCCTTGGTTCAAATAACTTTGTGATTTCATTAATTTGCTTCCGAATATTGAAGCTGACTGGGAATAGATCAAATTTTCCAGATTCAATTTTATTTAAATCAAGAATATCATTTATTAAATCTAGAAGAGAATAAGAGCTCTGTTTAATATTAGAAAGAGTCTCGTGCTGTTCATTCGATAGATTATCCTGCAGAAGTAATTCAGTAAAGCCAATTATGCTGTTTAGTGGAGTTCGCAGCTCGTGACTCATATTTGCGAGGAACTCAGATTTTGCTTTTGATGCCAGTTCCGATTCAACTTTTGCACTGAACATTTCAGTAATGTCATGAGCAACGATAAGTAACTTCTTCAAATTATCATTTCTATCACGATATGGAATACGATGATAAGCGAAATGGTATTTCTTCTTTTTGATTGAAATTTCGTGATGATTTGTAGTGGGTTGATCTAACTCAAAAGCCTCAAGATCTTTTCTTTGTAGATTAGCAGCAATATCCTTTGGAAAAAGTTCTATGTCCGTCTTACCTATAACATCAAATTTTCGAAGCCCAAAAATCCTGATGAGGTGATCATTAACGCTGTCATATCGAAGGTTGGAGGATTTTTGAGCTATCATCGCAGGAATCAAATTCAATTGGTTTGATAATTCAGAAACTTCATTTCTCAATTCTACGTTACCGCTTCGTAAGACGGTTAGTGCTTCGAATGTGTCCAGCTGATAATGAAGAAAATTAACAAATTGCTTCAACATCAAAATCTCATCATCATAGAAGAACCGTTTCTCAACATCAGCGAAACCAAAAACTGAAACAACTTTTTTTGATGATAGGATTGGAATGAGCAGAACATGATTGGCGGCAAATTGTGATTTCCACTTGCTTAGTTCTATACTGATATCAACGTCATCATCACTTACATGATTACCAGTGCCTAAATAGCTATAAAGAGCAAGATAATTTTCCCAATTCCCATTCAAGTAAAGTTTAGAATACTTTTTATCTGAAAACCACTCAAACTTCAAATCCCAGAAATTAATATTGCGGCATCTAATGAGGTAAACATGATTGACTTTAAAGAACAGCCCAATTTCCTCAATTAAGTTCCGAAAGACATTCAAACTGAATTCAGAATTGTTTAAAACCCAGAGAAGTCTATCAAAGAATTTGACTTGTTCAAGAATACGTTCTTCTTTTGAAGCTATGTTATCAATCATTTGATTATTGTTGGTGGCTACCTGAATACACTGTTAATAATCGGTTTTTATATCTAGTTTTTGAATTTTTCAAAAATTATTTTGGAAAAACACTCTGCTTAAAAAATTTCTTGATAGAAATGAAACTACCAAAAAATCCAAAAATCCCCCCTAGAATTATTAAGGACAAACATAACAAAAGTAAATTACGAAAATCTACATAACTTTCAACAATAAGAATTTTATTGAATGCATAATTAAAAACAAAAACCGCTGCCGCTGCAAATATACCACTTAAAACTCCGACAATTATTCCTTCGATTAGAAATGGAAGCTTTATAAAATTATGTGTCGCTCCTACTAACCTCATAGTATTGATGACATCAATTTTATTATATAATGCTAATCTAATTGTATTAGATATTAATATTATCGTTGCAAGCATAACAATTGAAAAAACCACAATTAAAATAGTTTGAAAGGTTGATGCACGCGATTCTATTAAATCTAGAAACTGCTGATTAAAAACCACATCAGTTATCGCTCCAGATTCAAGAAGTTTAATTCTAAGGTTTTCAATGAATTCACGATTTAAATACTTTTCGTTGACCTCAATAGTAATAGAAGCCGGTAAAGGATTAAATGTTAAAATATCTTTGAAATCAATTCCAGTTTCGGATAAGAATCTATTTTTCGCTTCTCCCTTTGTAATAAGGTGAACGTCGGAAATTCCTTCCCAACTTTTAATTTGCTCCTGAATATCTTTAGCAGCAGTTTCAGTTATTGTGTCTTTGTAGAATGCTTCAACTTCAACCCGATTTTTTACATCGTCGACTAGAAATTTAGCGTTCAAGAAAAGATAAGCAAATAGACCTAAAAGACTTAAAGCAACAAACAATGAAAATATCGAGAGTATAAAAGATATCTTAAACCTTCTATACCCCGAAAAGCTTTCCTTTAGTAGAAAAAAGATATGCATTATAGTAAGGACTCTGCCGCGTCTAAAAGTTTTTTAGCTTTCTCTTTAGACTTCGACTCAGCATAGACTCGAACAATAGGTTCAGTCCCGCTCATTCTTATCAATAACCAATCATTATCGGTATTTATCATCTTAACACCATCTCGCAAATCGGTCCGAACAACTTTCTTCCCAAGAAGTTTTTTTGGAGGTTTGTTCTTCAAGACTTTTTCTAATTTCGATTTTAACTTATCGTCTATTTCAATTTTCTCCCGCAGATTAACTCTCATACCATAATCACGGTAAATATTATCCAATAATTCTGAGAGGCTGCATCCAGTTTTTGCGACAACCTCGATCGCTAGTAAACAGGCGGCAATACCATCTTTCTCGGGAATATGTTCGAAGAAAGTCAGTCCGCCGCTCTCTTCACCAGCCAGAATAACTTCCTCACGAGTCATAATTTCACTTATGTATTTAAATCCTACAGGAGTCTCATGAACACGGATTTTGTTTTTGAAAGCCACCATATCGAACAGATGAGAAGTGGCTAAAGATCTAACGGCGCTTCCAGCCCAGTTCGGTCTTGTTTCTAAAACATATCGAAGCAAAATTGGAAGAAAGTAGTTTGGATCGAAATAAGTACCATCCATATCAATCAAGCCAAATCTATCCGCATCACCATCCGTAGCGACACCTAAGAAATTTTTTTCATTAGCGACTATTTTAGAGAGTTCCCAAAGATTTTCTTCAGTAGGTTCAGGAGTAACACCTCCAAAATTAGGATCAGCATAATGATGCAGAGTCCGTACATCACAGCCGCATTCGATCAAAAATGTATCGAGATAATCCCTGCCTGTACCGTACATTGCATCATAAGCAATTTTTAATTTTGATTTAGCGATGGCTTTTAAATCAATTATATCGCCTAAGTAGTTAAGATAGTTTCTTCTCGGATTAATTATCTCGATCTTCTTTCTATCAACTAAAGTTTCAAAGCTATGAGTTTTTGAAATTTTCAGCTTCTTTGACTTGAGACGTGTTTCGAGCCATTGAGTGTTCTTGGTAAATGCCGAACCACCATGTGAACCGAAGAACTTTATCCCTTGATATTTTGCTGGATTATGGCTTGCCGTGAAACTAATTCCACCTCCCAATTTCCGTCGAACAATTTCGTATGCTACAACTGGTGTGGGTGTATCGCGCTCGGTGAAATACACCTTGATTCCATTTGATGCAACCACTTCAGCGGCAATTCTTTTAAATTCTTCCCCCAAAAATCTTGTATCATTTGAAATGATAATTCCTTGATTCGATTCCTTGTTTTTCTTAAGAAGATCGCAGATAGCTTGCGTGATCAACAAAACGTTGTCAAATGTGAATTGATCAGCTATTACTGCTCTCCAGCCGGATGTTCCAAATTTAATATGCATATTGAACCTCGTTAAAAGTTTGATTCATCTCTCCACCTTGTTATGCTCCACTTCTCGGTGGCAGAGTTTCTTTCTAATGTTAAATTTACCCGTCCATCAATTCTAATTATATCGGTCGGGTTAAAAGTGAATGTTAAATTAAAACCTCTTATTACATTTGCATTTGCAGAATCTATTGTACTTGCTACAATATTATTCCAAATTAAATCTACTTTCTGTGTAGATGAAAAAAGTAATCCAGTGATTCTTACATCTTCGTCCCTTCCCCACGAGACATCAAATCCTTTATCATAATCGCGGTAAATAAAAATGAAGTTACCACCGAATAGTTGTCCGTAAATTGTTGTGTCCTTAAAAGTATAAGCATACTGGAAATTCTTAAACACACCTTCGATATTTTTTTGATCGCTCAATAATCCGCCATTATCAGAAATTTGATCGTCAAATGCTGGCGAAAATGGATTGAAACAGCTATACAAAAACAATGATGATAATATCAAAATAAAAATCCTAATAGCTGAATCTCCCCTTTAACTCACTCCAGGTCGGAAATTCATCACGTTTTGAATCTCGCCAAAAACTGATAGCCCACTCTCCTCGTGTATTTCTAAATAGGGTCATCTGCATATGACCATGAAATTCTTTTGGAATGTCAGAAACTCCATGTTCAGCGAACAGAAGATAATCAGCCGAATAAGTCATACTGTCTCCGGCAATTGTTCCCTCGTTTTCACTAAAACAAGATAAGCTGAAAGAAGAATTCTCTCTAAGTTTGGATTTGATATTTTCAAAATAGGATCGTTCATTCGTAACATTCCAATTACTGAATAGAGTCGGAAATAATATTACTCCCTCACTTGTAGGTATGAAAGAGAAGGTTTTTCCAGTTAGTATCGAGTCAACAAAACAATTCAAGTAATTCTCTGTTGATTTATCGCTAAAAGAGTTTTTAAAATTTGAAATAAGAATTCCGGCACTCGTCGCAGGAATCCAATTCGTTCGGGGTGAAGTTGGATCCTCAGGCTTTCGAGTTTCGAACAATTCGCAACCGACAAAAACAAACGATATCACTATGAAAATTACGACTTTCATTTTTGTGCAAAAATTATGGTCCTAGGACTTTTACTATTAAAGTTACTTCCACTGTAATCACCGAAGAGTTTATGGATCCTCATGTTTCGCAACTCAAGCATCTTAACTAAATCACCTTTTGAATACATGTGCACCGACTCAAAGAATGTATCCGAATTGCCGTTTTTTCGAATGATTATTTCTTTATTGATCCGATTTCCTTCTATCCAACGTTTTTGAATTATTTTCAATCCAAGTCTTTCGCTTTCTTCACTTTCGACTAGAGAGTTTTTGATATGTTCCGAGTTAAAAAAGTCTAAGACTAACCAGCCGTTTTCCCTTAGAGAGTTAACCATATTAGAAAGAACTTTGTCATTCTCTTCCGCTGTGAAATAACCGAAGCTTGTAAAGAAATTAATTGTTAAATCGTATTTATTTAATTGATCGAAATCACGCATATCACAGACGTCGAGATTAAGTTTGAAATTCTTTTTTTGCGATTTTTCCTTTATGATAGACAACATATTTTTGCTCAAATCAAAAGCATCGACAGTATATCCACGTTCGGCAAGTTCAATACTCAATCGGCCAGCTCCACAGCAAAAATCAAGTATTTTCCAATCTGCGGATGGTCTAATTTCCTTTTCAATTAAATTTAGAAAAACTACCGCTTCATTTTCATTACGAAGCGAATAAACATCTCGATAATATGAAGAATCGAACCATATTTTATACCAATCAAGTTTATTACTCACTTTAAAACGATCCTTCCTTCTAAAGCGCGGGTTACGGTTGCTTCATCGGCAAATTCTAAATCACTGCCAATTGGTAATCCTCGTGCGATTCTCGAAATCCTAAAATCTTGGTTTTGCAATAAGTTTGCGATATACAATGCCGTTGCTTCTCCCTCAGTATTTGGATTCATGGCAAGAATAATTTCTTTAGGTTTCAACTTCTGAATTCGTTCCAGAAGTTCCTTGATTTTTAGATCAGCCGGTCCTATTCCATCCAAAGGTGAAAGCACTCCACCAATTACATGGTATAAACCTTTGTATTCATTGGTTTTTTCAATTGCAATGACATCGTTTATTTCTTCAACGATACATATAATATCACGGTCACGATTGGATGAGTCACAAATGGGACACAATTCTTCAGTTGAAAGATTAAAACAATTCTTACAAAATTTAATATTCGTTTTTAAATTTGTAATGGAATTTGTAAGATTTTCGATGTCTAAATGAGACTGTCTTAAAATAAACAGTGAGAGTCGTAAAGCTGTTTTTCTTCCGATCCCCGGAAGCTTGCTCAACTGTTGTATCGCTATTTCTAATGGTTCGGCGATTAACATTAAAATCCAGGAATGTTCATCCCTGGCGGTAACATTCCCTTTGTTACTTTTCCTAATTCTTCTTCTGACATTTTCGTAGCTGAAGCAATTGCTTTATTGAAAGCAGCAATTAAAAGATCTTCCAATATCGATGGATCGGAAGGATCAATAATTTCCTTTTCAAGAGTGATATTAACAACTTCTTTCTTCCCGTTCATAGTGATTTTAACTAATCCACCACCCGATTCTTCAGTTATTACTTTTTCACTCAATTCTTGTTGGACTCTTTCCATTTCTTCTTGCATTTTTTGCACTTGCTTTAACATTCCTTGCAGATTCGGCTTCATTTTTTCCCTTTAATTAAAATAAATAACTGAAATACTTAAACTAATTTATTAAGTAGCCAAAAATGGCTGCCAAATATAATGAAAAAAGTTGCTGAAATCAATTATAACTGAATTTTTACCCGTTTTTTTCGTAATAATGACAAAAATTGTCAATTTTGATAATTTCAGATTATAACCTTATAAGATTTCGATTGACAAATGAAATCGAATTTAATATTATCACCTTCAAATTTAGGGGTTTACGTGAGAACACGAAAAAAAAGAACTGTCATATATGAAGAAATTGGAAAGAAGGTCTACGAGAACCTAATCCCAGATACTTTTCTGATTCATTTTGAGAATGAAGCAGAGCTAAACTTTAAACCAAAAAAAATTAACGGGATAGATGAGATCAACCAGAAATGTGCTGTTCACTTTTTCCAATTGTTGAACAGTTACAACATTCCATCTTCATTTCTCATTGATAAACCAAAGAATGAAATAATTGTTCAGAAATACGAAAAGCTGCCAATTCAGCTTAAAGTGTTGAATTACCCAGATAAGTCAATTGCCAAAACGTTCAAAGTTAAAATTGGAGAAAGTTTAGCTTTCCCTCTTTTCGAAATTTACTACGATGGATCAGCAAAAAACTTAATTAATGAATCACATTTGCTGGCATTCAAAATTGCAACATTAGACGAATCGAAAGTGATGATGAGAATCGCATCTAAAGTAAATGCAATTTTCAAATCATATTTTGAAAGACGCGACTATTCTCTCGCAGAATTTCACTTAGAATTTGGAAAGTTTCAAGATAGAATTTTTCTAACTTCGACATTTGGGTATGAAAATATTAAATTAGTTCCAAAAGGAGATTTTCCTCCATTGGAAGCCAAAACTAACTCTCCACGTAGGATAAAAGAATCTTTTATTAACTTTCAAAAATTGATATATTAGTAACCAATGATAACAAAATATGGTTACACCACAGTAGGAACAATTGCCCTGATTGTTTTCCTGGTAATAGCTCTTGCTTTTTTTATTTCTAATCCATACATAAAGCAAACTTTAATAGTGCTTTCGGTAATTTTTTTCGCCTTTACACTGAATTTCTTCAGAGATCCAGACAGAACTACTCCAGCAGAAAAAAATCTACTAATTTCGCCCGCAGATGGTGAAATAATCCACATTTCCGTAGTTGAGGAAAAAAACTATTTAAATGGTTTAGCGAAAAAGGTATGCATATTCATGTCACCATTAAATGTCCATGTAAATCGAATACCAGTTGATGGAAAAATCGATTATTTAAAATATCACAAAGGTGAATACCTAGTAGCTTTTGACGACAAAAGTTCTGAAAGAAATGAACGAATGGATATCGGAGTGTTGAGCGATTACGGTAAAATCTTATTCACTCAAATTGCCGGATTTATCGCTCGAAGAATCGTTTGCACACTTTCTATTGGACAAGAAGTTCAAGCAGGAGAAAGATTCGGAATGATAAAATTCGGCAGCCGGGTTGATATCTATATGCCAGCATCTGCTGAAGTGCTTGTGGCGATGAAGCAGAAGGTATATGCAGGCGAAACCATAATTGCTCGATTTAACAAATAACTTTATGCAAATTAAACTCACACGATCTTTGATTCCGAACTTATTCACTTTGATGAATATGTTTTGCGGATTTCTCTCAATTATTAATTCATTTGAGGGAAATTTTGTATATGCTTCGGTTTTAATTGTTGTTGCAGCAATATTTGATCTACTGGATGGATTAGCGGCTCGCATCACAAAATCAGCAAGTGAATTTGGTGTAGAATTGGATTCATTATCCGATGTAATTTCCTTCGGAGCGGCACCGGCATTTTTGATATACAACATTCATTTAAAATCCTTTTATGAAGTCGGAGTTTTAATTAGTGCATTCTATTTAATTTGCGTCGCTCTCAGACTTGCAAGGTTCAATGTCCAATTAATAGGATTTGACAAAGCATTTTTCTATGGACTACCAAGTCCATTATCCGCCATAACTGTAGCTTCATATATCATATCATTTTATGAAGTGAATAGATTTGTATCGAATGCTTCCCTCTATTTTTTACCACTGGTAATTCTTGTCAGTATTCTAATGGTGAGTCAAGTTAAATATGATGCTTTCCCGAAATTCAATTTAGCCGAATTCAAGTCGAAACCATTTTATTTTCTTTTCCTTACTGCTGCATTTATAATTGCAATCTTAACAGAAGGCAAATGGATTATTCTTTTAATCGCAGCATTTATATTATATGGAATTGTTCGAGCGATCATTGCATGGATTTTCAAATCGAGTGAAGAAAAATCCTCGGATGATTTAGATGAATTTGCAAATTTTGATATTTAATTATGTTTTTGGCGAAGATATTTATTACAAGAAGACGTTCGATTCTTGACCCACAAGGTAAAGCGGTTGAATTAGGAATTAAATCCATAGGCTTGGAAAATATTTCGGATGTACGAATTGATAAATACATTGAGCTTAAAATCAATGATTCTGTTTATGCCAGTGCTGTACAATCAATCGAAAAAGTTTGCAATGATCTTCTCGCCAATTCCCACCTCGAAGATTTTACCTACGAGCTTATTGAATTATGAAGTTTGGAGTGGTGATTTTTCCAGGATCTAATTGTGATTATGATTCTTTTCATGTATTAAAAAGAATTCTAAAAGCTGAAACTGTCTTTTTATTTCATAAAGAGGATTCCTTGCAGAATTGCGATGCAATAGTTTTGCCCGGTGGATTTTCTTACGGGGATTATTTACGAACTGGTTCGATTGCACGATTCACTCCTATCATGCAAGAAGTTATTGCATTTGCAATAAACGGCGGCATTGTAATTGGAATTTGTAACGGTTTTCAAATTCTGTGTGAAAGTAATCTTTTGCCCGGAGTTTTAATCAAGAATGAGAACTTAAGATTCAAATGCTTTGATACTTTTTTAAGGGTGGAGAATAATAAAACATCTTTCACTAAAAATTTCCATTCTAATGAGGTAGTCAAGTTCCCTATTGCCCATGGTGATGGATGCTACTTCACCGAAGAAGAGACTTTAGTCTCACTTGAAAAGAATGAACAAATTTTGCTAAAATATTGTGACAGACACGGAAATATTACACCAGATTCAAATCCAAATGGTTCTGTAGCAAATATTGCGGGAATTTGCAATGAAAAGAAAAATGTTTTCGGTCTTATGCCCCATCCGGAAAGATGCAGCGAATCGATTCTCGGCAGTACGGATGGAATAAAAATTTTTGAATCAATTTTTAACAATAATTAAAGGATAAAATAATGTTTGGTAACATTGGCGCCCCTGAAATAATTCTTATACTATTAGTAGTCTTAGTTTTATTCGGAGCAAAAAAAATCCCAGAGCTTGCACAAGGGCTTGGAAAAGGAATCCGCGAATTTAAAAAATCAATGAAAGATATTGAAGAAGATATCAGTGCTGAAGATAAAAAGATTTCTTCAGGGGAAAATAAAAAATCTTAACATTACTGTAATAATAGTTTATAAGTGGTCGGATTACATATTCTCGAAACACAGTCTCTGCCAGAGAGAACAAAAACCTATCTCTCAAAAATTAAATCGAATCAGAATCTTAATGCATTTAATAATCTGCTCGAACATGCCGCATTGCATTCTGCTGAGAGAATTCAAAATAAATTTAATTCTGGTCACGAGGTCGGAAAACTTGCCGGCAAAGTCATAGTAGTGAAAGATTTGATTGCAGCTAAAGATTCTGAACTAACTTGCTCTTCAGCCATATTAAAAGGATTTCATTCACTTTATAATTCTACCGTTGTTGAAAAATTGTTAATGGAAGATGCTGTATTAATCGGTATAACCAATTGCGATGAATTCGCTATGGGCTCATCGAATGAAAATTCTGCGTTCGGTGCTGTATCAAATCCAAAAAACTTGATGCATGTTCCAGGTGGTTCGAGCGGAGGTTCGGCTGCAGCAGTTTCAGCGAATTTATGCGATGCTGCACTAGGAACTGATACTGGCGGGTCTATCAGACAACCAGCTGCATTCTGCGGTGTATATGGTTTAAAGCCGACTTATGGAAGAGTTTCGCGCTACGGATTAGTTGCATTCGCATCGTCGTTCGATTGTATTGGACCGATTGCGAACAGCACTTATGATTGTGCTGATATACTTGAGGTAATATCTGGCAAAGACGAAAAAGACGCTACCTCAGATGAGAAGTCGGTTCCTGAATTTTCAAAATTAATATCGGCAGGAGTTAAGGGAATTAAGATTGGAATACCGAAAGAATATTTTCAATCCGGATTAAATGATGAGATCCGTATTGCAATTCAGAATCAAATCGATCTTTTATCGAAAGATGGATGTGAGATATTGGAAGTATCGCTTCCACACACTGAATACTCGATTGCAGCATATTATATTCTAACCACTGCAGAAGCTTCTGCAAATCTCGCTCGCTACGACGGTGCTCGATATGGAAAGCGGTTTGATTCAAAAGATATCCAGCAAATGTATATCGGTTCGCGAACTAAAGGTTTAGGAAAAGAAGTAAAAAGAAGAATTATGCTTGGTACATATGTACTTTCTTCAGGATATTACGATGCATATTATCTTAAAGGACAGAAAGTAAGAAGATTAATCCAAAATGATTTCAATAACGTATTCAAGAAAGTTGAGTGTCTAATTACTCCAACAACGCCAACTGCCGCATTTAAATTAGGTGAGAAAGTAACTGATCCGCTTGAAATGTATCTAAACGATATCTATACAACTTCTGCGAACTTGGCTGGAATTCCTGGAATGAATATCCCAATTGGAATTAATTCGGACAACCTGCCAATCGGAATGCAAGTAATGTCAAATCATTTTAACGAAGAAATTTTATTAAGAATTAGTTATTTCATCGAACAAAAAATTAAAACGAATTAAAATTATAGGAAATTAGAATGAGTATTTTAGTTAATAAAAAATCCCGTGTTGTTGTTCAAGGAATTACCGGCGGTGAAGGTTCATTTCATACTACTCAAATGATCGAGTATGGAACGAAAGTAGTGGCGGGTGTTGTACCTGGAAAAGGAGGACAAAATTTTCAGAATGTTCCAATTTATAATACCGTTAGTGAAGCTGTGAAAAATCAAAAAGCAGACACTGCAGTAATTTTCGTACCTCCAGCTTTCGCCCCAGATGCAATCCTAGAATCAGCTTATGCCGGAATTAAAGTTATTATTTGTATTACTGAAGGTATTCCTGCAAAGGATATGATTGCTGTTTATAATGTGATAAAGAGATTAGGAGTTCATCTTGTTGGGCCAAACTGTCCGGGAGTTATAACACCAGGTGAATGTAAACTTGGAATAATGCCCGGCTTCATTCACAAAAAAGGAAAAGTTGGATTAGTTTCACGAAGCGGAACTTTAACTTACGAAGCTGTGAAACAGCTGACAGAACTCGGAATTGGACAATCTACATGCGTTGGGATTGGCGGCGATCCAATCATTGGCTCATCATTTCTTGACATAATTAAATTATTCAACGAAGATAAGAACACAGAAGCTATCGTGATGATCGGTGAGATTGGAGGTTCTGCGGAAGAGGAAGCTGCAGCTTACATCAAAAAAAATGTTAAGAAACCGGTGGTTGGATTTATTGCCGGAAGAACTGCCCCTCCCGGAAGAAGAATGGGACATGCCGGTGCAATCATCTCAGGTGGAAAGGGAACTGCTGCAGAAAAAATGGCAGCAATGAAAAAAGCAGGAATTCATGTCGTAGAAAGCCCTGCCGAAATTGGCATTACGATGAAAAAAGTCCTATCGAAAACTAAATCAAAACCAAAGAAGAAAAGTGTTATTAGTAAAAAGAAAGTTCAAACGAAGAAAAAAAAGCAAACAAGAAAGAAATAGGAGAATAATTTGGAACGAACTCTTGCAATCCTAAAACCCGATTGTGTTAAGAAAAATCTTATTGGAAAAGTTATCGATAAAATCGTTGATGCGAATTTCAAAATAGTTGGAATGAAAATGATTCAACTCTCTAAAGAAAGTGCTCAAGAATTTTATGTGGTTCATAAAGAAAGACTGTTTTATAAGGATCTTGTTGAATTCATGACTTCCGGATTCTGCGTTCCCATTGCTCTCGAAAAGGAAAATGCTGTAGCCGATTTCCGAGGATTAATTGGAGCAACTGATCCTGCCGAAGCTAAAGAAGGAACAATCCGAAAACTTTTTGCTTCCAGCAAGCAAGAAAATATTGTGCATGGCTCTGACTCTGTGGAAAATGGGAAAGTTGAGATTAGTCACTTTTTTTCAAGAAACGAGCTTCTAGGATAACTTGGATGCTGACTCGCTGGAAAAAAATTTCTTCTATGATGAAGTATGAGAATAAGTATTGGACTTATTTGATTGATCAATTTACTATCGATGGTTCAAAGGAATTTGAATATCATTATGTCCACACTCTTGGATCAACTATGATCGTTCCGCAGCTTGAGAATGGAAAATTCTTACTTGTTGAACAGTACAGATATTTGAATGACATGTTCAGTCTCGAGTTCCCTTGCGGGTCAATAGAGAAAGAGTTTTCAAAAATTGAAAACGCTAAAAAAGAATTGGTCGAAGAGACGGGTTATTCCACCGAAAGTTTGGTCGAAATTGGATTTTTTTCTCCTTACAATGGTGTCGGAGATGAAATCTGCACTGTTTATTTCGCTAATCAACTGAAAAACTTTGGTTCCTTGCCAGATGAAACAGAGAAATTTATTATTCATGAGCTTACTGAAGATGATATAGATAAAAAAGTACTCACCAATGAAATCTGGGATGGGATGACGATCTCAGCGTGGACGTTTTATAAAACTAAAATCAGAGAACGAAAATGAAAACGTATATTTTTTTATTTCTGCTAATCCCGATTTTTTCCTATTCAAAAGTCTTAATTGGAATTGAAAGCCTTATCTCAGATCAATTTCATCTTATCGAAAATAAAAATATTGGTATCATCACAAATCATACGAGTGTAATTCCAAGTGGAAAACATTTTGTAGATCATCTTTTTGAAATGAAAAAAGTGAATATCGTTGCGCTATTTGGACCCGAACATGGGATCCGTGGAGATATTCCTGATGGAAGTATAATTAATAATTCCATTGATGCGCTAACTGGCATAACAATTTATTCTCTTTACGGTGATATACGAAAACCAACTAAAGACATGTTAAAAGGGATCGATGTTTTGATCTTTGATATTCAAGATGTCGGTGCTCGATTCTATACGTACATTAGCACATTAAACAATTGCATCGAAGCAGCGGCAGAAAATAATATTAAGTTCATTGTATGTGATAGACCGAATCCTATTGGTGGAGTAAAAGTCGCAGGGCCGATCCTCAAACCAAATGTAAAATCATTTGTTGGAATTCAACCAATTCCAGTACAACATGGAATGACTGTTGGAGAATTAGCAATGATGTTCAATGATGAGGGGTGGTTTGAAAATAATGTTAAAGCAGATCTAACTGTAATAAAAGTTAGAAACTGGAGTCGTTCACAATTATTTGACCAAACAGGTATGAATTGGATTAATCCTTCACCAAATATGGTCAGTTCAGAAGCTGCACTGATTTATCCAGGCTTGTGCTTAATTGAAGGAACAAATGTTTCCGAAGGGAGAGGAACATTAAAACCATTTTTAACGATCGGTGCCCCCTACATAGACTCTGATAGATTGATTAAAGAGTTGCAGCAAACTGATTTGAAAGGTGTAAAATTTAACTCAATATCATTTACACCTGTAGCAATAAAAAACATGAATGCAAATCCCAAATACAAAGATAAACCGTGTAAAGGCCTTCAAATTCAGGTAACTGATCCGCAGGAAGTTGAAGCTGTTAAATTGGGAATAACTATTATTTATTTAATTAATTCACTTCATAAAAGTGAGTTCAAATTTGATACCACCCGCTTCAATCGATTGATGGGAGATGACTCAATTATCGATAAAATTCTTGCAGGGAAAACACCAGAAGATATTCTTGGTTCTTGGGAAAGTGAGTTAACTAACTTTATCAAAATTAGAGAGAAATATCTTTTCTACAATTAATTTGAAAAAAAAACGAATAGAGGAAAAATGAAATCATTATTAGCAATTGCAGTATCTACTTTTTTGCTTTTTTTTGGATGCGGAAGTGATACCAAACAAGAAGAACCAAGGAGCGAAGATTCTATATCCACAAGTGAAATATCACTTTCGGCACCAGTACAAATCGAGGATGGTGTTCATCTGCTTTATGATATAAAAAAGGGGACAACTCTTAAATACAAGATGCGGAATTATAACAAATCGATTCAATCTATTATTTCAGATACTACAATGTCGCAATCGATGACCCAAGACATCGAATATTACTTCAATGTGAAAGTCAATGACAAGGATGAATCAGGAAATCTATCACTCGATTTTTTCTGTGAACGAATTAAAGCCAAAGGTGAAAGCAGTCTCGGAGAAAAGTTAACTTATGATTCGAAAACGCCACCGACTGATTCTCTCGAGAAACGAAAGTACATGAATTTTGATGTCTTAGCTGGAGTTGATTTTGCTGCAAGAATATCTTCAACCGGTGAGATTCTCGACATTTTTAAAACCGATAAGATTTTAGAAAAGATAGTAAAAGAGGCACCAAAAGAACCTACAGCAGCTGAAAAAGCTCAGTTAAGAAATGACATTCAGCAAGCTGTAATTCGACCATTAGTTCAGCAAATTTTCAAAAACACAACTGATAAAAAAATGAATATCGACTCAAGCTGGACGCTCAATTATCCATCTCAAATTTCCGTTTTTGAAATGGAAAATGTCGCTCAATACAAGTTGAAAAACTTTTATGAAAAAGATAATTCAAAACTGGCCGAGGTTGATGCACAACTGACCGTCAAATCCAAAGGTAAAAGTGAATTCAGCGAACAAGGCGTGAATTATAATTTCGAAAAACCAAAAACATCCGGCTCAGGAAAATTGTATTTCGATCTTGATCGAAAATGCATTAAGCGTGCGGTATCCGATGTTTCCTTCGAAATGACACTTAAAATGAAAGAAGTGAAAACAGGAAAAGAAGCCAAACGAATCGACAAAATTGAAACAAGAAATTTGACTGAACTTCTAAATTAAAGCTAAATAAATTACGCAGTGACCTGAAGCAAGATTTAACAAACTTGAACTCGATCAATTTTGAATAGACCTTTGCAGAGCTTAATATGCAATTTGTTTCATTAGGACATTATTGTTTGAATAGATTCGATTAGACTTTACTCTCTCTGACTATTACTTTTGAACCTTCGACTTTCATAACAGAGATTTCAGAATTAGCAGCGATAAATTCCCCTTCTGTTACGACGTCAATTCTTTTATTTTCAATCAGTGCAATTCCAGCAGGTCTCAATTGAGTAACAGCTTTTCCCATTTTCCCTAACAAGAAACTGAGGTCAGGATTTGAGGAGAATCCTTCCTGAATTTTTTCTTCCTGAGATAGTATCAAACGATTCCATACAGTTGTCTTCGGTAAGAACTTTGATAAAATTACTATTGAAATAATTCCAAGTACAATTGAAAATGCTAATTGAATTATTGCAGCAGATATATCATCTCCGGTTACAATTGGAAAATCGCTGAGCAGCCCGAAAAAGATTGATCCAATCATCATTAAAATGCCTATGACACCTACAAAGCCGAATCCTGGTATATAAAATATTTCAATAAGCAGAAGTGCAAGTCCAATAATGAAAATTAAAATCTCCCAAATATTAGCCAACTGAAGAATGTAATTTGTTCCAAAAAATAAAACGAGGGCGATAATTCCAGCTGTACCAGGCAATCCCCATCCGGGTGTTTTAACTTCAGTGAAAAGACCGACAATTCCAATCATTATTAAAATTCCGCTGATAATTGGATTGCTTAAAAACCTGACAACCTCTTCAGCCCAATTAGTTGAGGAGTAAATCAACTCAGGATCTTCTATCCCAAAATGTTCAAGCACTTCAACAACATCAGACGAAATAAAATCACAATATCCATATTTATGAGCTTCTTCAGTTGTGAGTGTTAGGAGTTTTGTAGAGTCATCCAATTCTGGTAAATCCTTTAGCACTACTTTTTGATCTACCATTGCTTCAGCAATATCTGGTCTGCGTTTATTCCGTTCGGCAGTCGACCGCATCTCTGATCTCATATAAGATTGATATTTCTCAGAAGCGTATTGCCCGCTTTGATCCACCACAGTTGTTGCACCCATTGAGGAGCCTGGCGCCATAGCAATTTTTTGTGCTGAGATAGTGATCAAAGCTCCCGCTGAGATTGCTCGATTGTTAACAAAAGCAATCGTTAGAACATTCGACTTTAGCAGAGCATCCTTGATCCTAGTTGCGGCATCAACTCTTCCGCCAAAAGTGTTGACTTTCAGTAGGATCGCTTGGAATCCTTCTTCTTCTGCATCATTGATAACTCTTTCTACATAAGGAGCCAATCCGAGATCAATTTCTCCGGAGATTTCTATCACATAAACTTTTTTCGCAGTTTGACTGAAACTTACCGTGTAAAGAGAACTAAACAGTAAAATGAAAATTATTTTTTTCATATAAAATTGAATCATAGTTTATTTTAAAATTTTTGTTAACCTTTTATAACACCAATCGGTTTAAGTTTAGCTACTTTTAATGAGATACCTGCTCTGTGAACGACATCAACCACTGAAGAAATATTTTTATATGCTTCAGGAATTTCCTCGGTTATTCCGCTCCGAGTTGATGCATGAATAGTGATTCCTTTTTCATTCAACTTTTTAACCGCTTCGTCTGCAGTCATGAGCTGTTTAGCTTTATTGCGGGAAAGCGCCCTTCCAGCTCCATGACAAGTTGAACCAAATGTTTCTTCCATAGCTGTCTCGGTTCCAACAAGTACATACGAATAAGTCCCCATGCTACCGGGTATTAGCACAGGCTGCCCATATTCTTTATAAGCTGCCGGTATATCCTTATGCTTTTTGGGGAAAGCTCTCGTTGCACCTTTTCTATGGACAAGAACTTTCTTCTTTTCGGAGTTGACGTTGTGTTCTTCAATTTTGGCGATGTTATGACAAACATCATAAACAATTTTTACTTGTTCGGTTTTAAATAGTCTTTTAAAAACTTCTCTTACATTAAATGTAATCAATTGTCGATTGTTGAATGCAAAGTTTGCCGCAGAAGCCATAGCTGCTAAATAATTTTTTCCTTCTTTAGAATCGATTGGCACACATGCTAATTCTCTATCAGGCATAGAAATACCATACGATTTCATAGCAGCATCCATTTCGCGTAAATAATCAGTGCAGACCTGATGACCCAAACCTCGTGAACCTGTATGAACCAGAATTACGATCTGTTCCTTATGGAGATTAAATGCCTTTGCTGTCTCATCATCAAATATTTCTTGTACAACTTGCACTTCGACAAAATGATTTCCTGAACCAAGTGTCCCCAATTGATCTCTTCCTCTATCTTTTGCACGATTGGAAACCATTTCCGGATTTGCATTTGGAATGCATCCATGTTCTTCTATAAAATCTCGATCGGAGTTAAATGCATATTTACTTTTAATCGACCAGTCGACCCCCAATTTCATAACATCATTCAATTCAGAATGGCTTAGTTTTAATCTTCCACTTTTTCCGGTTCCGGATGGAATTTCTTGGAATAGATTTTTTACTAATTCCGAGATTTTGGCTTTTACCTGATTGAACTGCAAATCAGTCGCTAGTAATCGAACTCCGCAATTAATATCGTAGCCGATTCCTCCAGGCGAAATTACTCCCTCCTTGAAATCAACTGCAGCGACTCCGCCAATACAAAATCCATATCCCTGATGGGCGTCAGGCATCCCAAGCGACGAATTTATAATTCCCGGCAGCGAAGCTGTATTAGCAACTTGCTCGATCGTCTTATCATTTTTAATTGCTTCAATTAAAATATCATCAGCATAAATTAATCCATCCACCCTCATGAATGGGTAATTCGATTTTGGGATGCGGTATTTTACTTCAGAGATTTTTTGAATGTTCATATATCAACAAAATATTCGATGATAGCATTTTCCTCAGCATTAATAATTTTTAACTGATGATAAGTCACTGCTTTTACATACAAATTAATTGGATGATTTTCAAGTTCAAAGTATTTCTTACAATACTTGAAATTCAGCCTCTCTGAATTCAAGAACTTAACTTTTATGTCATTTGGATAGATATTTTCTGAATCTATCAAATAAAGAATTTCATTTAAAAAGTTAACAAGAAGTGAGGGGGAATCAATCCCACTAATCTTAATTTCCGAAACATCCCCCTGCAGATTATCGTTGAGGTCATTCACATTTCCGAAAATAAGTTCAAGCAATGCTGCTGCCGATTCCTCAAAAGCATTTTCCAATTTCGATGCAATTACACGCACACCGATGTCAGAAGTATGTTCTAAGAATTCAATGCTCATAATTATTTGCTGTCACCGACCGGGTGACAGCAGCAATGCAATTATTTTAAAAACATGATTCGTTTTTATACCCCTATTATTTTTTTGAAAATCAGTCGGATAGAATAGTGGCTACAGCGCTACGCTCAAATTTCAATTTGACATTATCACTAACTTGAATGAGAACTGTTTTCTCTTCAATCCCGATAATTGTACCATGAATGCCGCTTCCGGTGATGACTTTATCTCCTTTTTTCAATTCGCCCAGCAATTTATCTCTTTCCTTTTGTCGCTTTTGTTGTGGACGGATTATCAGGAAATAAAAAATTAGAAATATTGCTGCGAACATTATCAATGTTCCAAACAAACCGGATCCTCCTCCACCATCACCAGGCGGCGGAGCGAATAATAAAAAATATTGTATCAAGTAAGTTCTCCTTTAATTATAGTTACTAATTCTTTTAGTTATTTGTTTTACTTTTTGTTTTTTCCACTCTTCGAAAGAATCATCAAGAATCATTTCACGAGCTTCTGAAATCAAATTTAAATAAAATCTTAAATTGTGGATAGTGGCAAGCTGAAGAGCTAAAATCTCCTTCGCATTAAAAAGATGCCGTAAATAAGCACGACTAAAATTCTGGCAGAGATAACAATCACAAGATCCATCAACAGGTTCTGGGTCAGTTTTGTACTGATTATTTCTGATAGATATTACACCTGAATTACTGAATAAATATGCATTCCTGCCGTTGCGAGTGGGCATGACACAATCAAACATATCAATACCGCGATAGATGGCTTCCAGTATATTTTCGGGTCTGCCAACTCCCATCAAATAACGTGGTTTATTTTTGGGCATAAAGTCAGTGGTAAAATCTGTGAAAGAGTACATTTCTTCAGTTGTTTCACCTACAGCAAGACCGCCGATTGCAAATCCATCAAAATCAATATTTGTAATTTCACGAGCCGAGATTTCCCTCAAATCCTGAAAGGTGCCGCCTTGAATTATACCAAAAGTGTACTGTTCATGGTCGTAGTACTTTGGAATTCTCTCAATCGATTCTCTTGCAGCTAAAGCCCATGTTGTTGTTAACTCGATGGATTTCTTTACATAATCGTATTGAGCTGGAAGAGAAACGCATTCATCTAAAATCATCATTATATCAGAACCGATTGCTCTTTGAATTTCTATAACTTTTTCTGGAGTAAATAAGTGAGAAGAACCATCTAAGTGCGATCGGAATTCAACTCCGTCCGATTTAATCTTTCTTAATTCGGATAGACTGTAAATTTGAAATCCGCCGCTGTCAGTCAGAATTGACTTATCCCAATTCATGAAATTATGTAATCCACCAAGTTCCTCTAACACTTCTATTCCAGGCCTCAAATAAAGATGATATGTATTCCCAAGAATTATTTGCGTCCCAATTTCTTGGAGTTCTCTTTGTTCAATCGCTTTTACGCTTCCTTGCGTTCCAACTGGCATGTAAATCGGAGTATTAATTTTTCCATGAGAAGTTTGAATTACTCCTGCACGTGCTTTCGAATTTTTCGAAGTGTGTTCAAGCCGGAAGAACAATCAACCCTCAGGTGTTTTTAATTCAATCATTCGAACTAAGTCAATCCGGTTAGGAGTTGATTTAATAATTGAGATTTTAAACTGATCAATATTAAATTCTTCCCCCTCAGCAGGAATTTTCCCCAGCTTAAGAATAATGTAACCAGCAATTGTTTCATAATTGCCTTCCGGAATTTCGATTTTCAATGTTTCGGTTACATTTTCAATTTCAGATCGGCCGCTTATTAAATAAGTATTCTCACCAACCTTTCGACAGATGTTTTCTTCAACATCGTACTCATCTTTAATTTCGCCAAGTAACTCTTCGAATAAATCTTCTGAAGTGACAATTCCTGCAGTACCGCCGTATTCATCAACTATCACGCCAATCGAGATATCTTCATCAATAAACTCGCGGAGAAGTTCAATACTCAATTTCGTCTCCGGATAAAAATTGATGGGCTTTATTATCTCCTTAATTTCCGAAAATTTTGTGAACATATCTTGCGTGAAGACAACACCGATAATGTTATCGATTGAATTTTCATAAACTGGAATTTTCGAATATCCAGATTCGATAAATATTGCATTCAATTCTTGTGGACTCGTATTAATGCTGCACGCCACAATTTCCGTCCTCGGACGCATTGCACCGTAAACTTTTTGATCACCAAGTTTGATCACTCTATTGATTATTGCGTGATCTTCTCTATCAACCGTGCCAACACTTTCTCCTTCACGTAAAAGGATTTTTATATCCTCCTTCTCAAATATTTGGGGTATTGTGCTTTTCACTTTTATTAGATTGAGTAAAAGATTTGTTACGGAGTTTAAGATTTTTATCAGAGGGAGAAGTACAACTTTAATTATTTTATAAGGATAAGAAAAATAAAGAATTGAAATATCAGCCATTTCTCGTGTTAAAGCTTTTGGGATAATCTCACCAAAAATTAATAAGATAAAAGTTGTGGCAAGCAAAGTTTCTAGTTCATTCAAATTTAGTGAAGACGTTAGATACAACCCGCTAACTGTTGCGAAAGTGATATTCGCAATGTTGTTAGCGATTAAAAGTGTTGTAAACACTTCTTGTGGATTTTTAATAATCTTTCTTGCTGCAACTGCTCCAAAGATTTCTCGTTTAGCTCTCACTTCAATTTTAATCTTATTAGCAACAACAAATGCAATCTCATTCGCAGAAAAATATGCAGAAGCCAAAAGTGAAATTACTATGATTGATAATTCTGTCATTTCTAATAAACTTTTTCTATTCGGATCCTCGGTGAAACATAATTGAACACTAAATTATTTTTATTCCGAATATCAAAAGAAATATGGAATCGTTCATTGTTAATCAAGAATTTGGATGTATGCGGATTAGCTTCACTTCTGATCTGAAATTTTTTATTCTCATTCGGTCCGAAAGTTAAATTCTGAAGTAAACTGGTATTTGGAAGATAAAGAGGCAATGACAGACTCTTTTGTTCATTCAAAATTTTGAAATTTTCTAATGCGACACCGGTTATATCGAAGTCGAATAAATTTGTCAGGTCAAGATCAAAGTCAGCATAAATTTTTGATTCATGCAATACAGTCGGCATCAAGTCCTGCCAAAGATTTTGAATTTGAAATCCAATTTTTAACGGATTTGAGGTTTCATGCTTTGTCGCTGTGCAACCAAAAAATGTGATAACACTGAAAAGAATAAAAACTTTTTTCATAGGTTTACATCAAAACTCGTTTTATAAATAATTAGAATTGCTGACAAGAGCCAGAGAAAAAGATTAATTATCATTGGCAGATCGGTGGTAACAACGGCTGTCGGATTTTCTCCGAGATTTTTTTTATGCACTAAATACAAATACCGAAAAATTCCGAACACTACAAACGGAGTAGTGAAAATTAAGGATTCAGTATTGAATGTCTCCCTTGTTCTTTCAGATACAGTATACAAAGCATAAGAAATCACAGCTCCGGATGCCACAATTGTTGCCATCTGGTCTGCAAATGCAACTGAATAATCCGAAAGAACTTTTCTCGTGTCATTCAGATTTTGTTCTTCAACAAGAGTAATTTCGCTTCTTCTTTTTGTGATTGCAAGGAATAAAGAGAGAAAAAGAGTACAGAGTATTAACCAACTCGAAACTTCGATGTTAACTACCCAAGCTCCTGCGATAATCCGCACCATAAATCCAAAAGCAATGGAAAAAATATCAAGCAGTACAACATTTTTAAATTTATAAGTATAGGCGATGTTAACACCCAAATATGAAAAGAGAGCTAAGTTGAATTTATAATTCTGATTGACTGCTGAGACTACAACAAGAAAAATTAACAAAACCGCGAGTAATAGTGCGATCGGTATTTTTATCTCACCTGATGCAATGGGGCGATATTTCTTTATGGGATGTCTGCGATCACTATCTGCATCAGCAATATCGTTCAAAATATAGACCGCACTTGACAGAAAGCAAAATGTTATAAATCCAATTAATACTTTAGCGAAGTAATCACTTTCAAAAAGATGCTGAGAGAATACGAGCGGAGCAAAAAGAAATAGATTCTTTATCCACTGCTTAACCCGTATTAATCTAATTACACTGCTCATATTACTAAAATACAACACTTTCTTCGTAAACACCGAAGACTTCTTTTAGTTCATCACACATTTCGCCAAGAGTAACATAGTTTCTGGCACAATCTAAAATATAAGGCATAAGATTTTTATCATTCTTGGCTGTATAATTCAGATTCTCGAGTTTTGCTGTAACTGTTTCATGACTTCTGTTTTGCTTTATATCTGCTAATTCCATTTTTTGTTTTTTCTCGACTTCAGGGGAGATGTAGAGAATCGGGATATCGATTTTCTCTTTTTCCTCAACAAAATCATTTATACCAACAATAATTCGCTTCTTCGCTTCAATTTCCTTTTGATATCGATATGCAGCATTGGCAATCTCTTTTTGGAAGAAACCAATTTCAATTGCGGGGATCACACCTCCTAATGAATCGATTTGCTCAAAATAGTTATTTGCTTCTTCTTCAAGTCTGTTTGTCAACGCTTCAATATAATAACTTCCTCCAAGAGGATCGATTGTATTTATAACACCTGTTTCATAAGCAATGATTTGTTGAGTTCGAAGAGCAATCTTTACAGCTTTTTCACTTGGAAGAGCCAGCGTTTCATCCATTGAGTTTGTGTGAAGCGATTGTGTACCTCCCAAGACTCCGGCTAATGCTTCATACGCAGTGCGAATGATATTATTTTCAGGTTGCTGAGCAGTTAAGGAACAGCCAGCAGTTTGGGTATGAAATCTAAGCCACCATGAGCGTGGATTTTTAGCACCGTACTTTTCTTTCATCCTCCTAGCATAAATTCTTCTCGCAGCACGATATTTTGCAATTTCCTCAAAAAAATCAAGATGTGCATTGAAGAAATACGACAGACGTGGTGCAAAATTATCAACGTCCATTCCTCTTTCCATGCAGGCTTCAATGTATGCAAATCCGTCTGCAAGGGTGAAAGCAAGTTCCTGGGCAGCTGTCGAACCAGCTTCACGAATATGATAGCCGCTGATAGACACCGGATTCCACTGCGGAACTTCTTTTGCACAGAATTCAATCATATCAACGATTATCCTCATCGAAGGATTAGGAGGAAAGATATATTCTTTTTGTGCGATGTATTCTTTTAAAATATCATTTTGAAGTGTACCGCGTAATTTTGAAAATTTCACTCCTTGTTTTTCAGCAACGGCCAGATAAAATGCGAATATCATTGCTGCAGGAGAATTAATCGTCATTGAAGTCGAAACTTCTCCCAATGGAATTTGATTAAACAACTTTTCCATATCCTTTAGTGAAGAAATTGCGACGCCGCAAATACCGACTTCACCCTGAGCTAATTCAGCATCTGCGTCCCAACCCATAAGAGTTGGTAAATCAAACGCAACTGAGAGTCCAGTTTGACCGTGAGCTAATAAATATTTGAACCTATTGTTCGTATCTTCTGGTGAACCGAAGCCAGCAAATTGACGCATCGTCCAAAGCTTACCGCGGTACATATTTTTGTGGATGCCGCGAGTGTAGGGATATTCACCTGGTAAATTTAGATCCTTTTCATAATCCATGTGCCGAATATCTTCAGGTGAATAGAGCAATTCATTTTTATTTCCGCTGATAGAATCAAAAGTTATATCAATCGTCTTCATTTTTTCAGCTTCATCTTTCCATTTCATCTTTTGCTGATTATGCTTTTCATTATTTTTCATGTTAATCCTCTATTTAACTGTTCTTCCGAATCTTCGGTCAAGTTCGTCAATCGACAATTTAATAAAAACAGGTCTTCCATGCGGGCAGACGTAGGGAACTTTTGTCAGAAATAGATTATCAATTAAAGACAGCATTTCCTTTTCTGATAATATTTCCCCTGCTTTAATTGCGCTTTTGCATGCAAATGATTTTGCTATTTTGTCTTTCTCGTTGGTAAGTCCAGCACGTTCATACTCGCGATATAATTCAAGTATCTCGAGCAAAATTTCTTTCTCCTTTCCGCTTTTAATATCATGAGGAATTCCCTGAATGATTATCGCGGATTTGCCGAATTCTTTAATTTCAAATCCAATTCTTTGGAGAAGGTCTTTCAGTTCAGTGACTAGTTCAAAATCCGGCCGAGCCAATTCTATAGTCTGCGGAAATAACAATTGCTGCGAGAATGGAAGATTGCTTTCAATACTTTCAAGTGCTTTCTCGTACAATACTCGTTCATGAGCAACATGCTGATCAATCAACATTAATCCGTTTTTGATTGGAGTTAAAATGTATTTATTGTGCAGCTGCCAAACCACTCTCGAAGGAAGTTTTGCCTCTTCAAATTTAGATTCGTCGTCAATAGAGAAGGCAGTTATCAATGTATTTGTCTCATCAATTATATCTACCTTGGATTTTGATCTAGAAGAAAATCCAACATCGTGTTCTTGTGTTTTTTTGTAATTCTCTTTAAAGGAATAAATTTCTTTCGCTATGAAACTGTTTTTATCCAATGAAGGTTTTGTAAATCGAGTTTTCTCACTCAATGAGTTATCTATTGAGAATTCGAGATTAGGTGAAATATCTTTAGAAGTTAATGCTTCTTTTACTGCTACAAGGATCGAACTGTAAATTAATTGTTCATTATCGAATTTAACTTCTAGTTTGGATGGATGTACATTAACGTCAATTTTTTTTGGATCAAGTTTTAAGAAAAGAATAAAGAAAGGAAATTCACCTTTCTCTAAAATATTTTCATACCCTCTATAAACCGCATGTGCAATTGAACGGTTTGAAATATACCTCTCGTTTAAAAAAATAAACTGCTCACCCTTGTTTCGCTTTGCAAAATGCGGAGCTCCAATATAACCGCTGACTTCAATCGTATCTGAAGTAAAACTAACAGGCAGTATTGAATCCAATTGAGATTCACCAAAATAAAATTGTATCCGTTTCTCAAGTGATGAGGGCTGCATATCATAAACGAGTTTTTCGTCATCAATAAAACTAAACCTCTTCTCACAGAAACTTAGTGAAATCCGTTGGAAAGTGTCATGAATATGTTTGAACTCTGTAGCATTCGTTTTCAGAAAATTTCTTCTTGCCGGCACACTGAAAAAAAGATTTTTTACACTTATGGATGTTCCCCGCTCGCAGTTAACGATGGACTCTTCGATTAATTCCCCTCCTTCGAATATGAGCTGAGTCCCTAACTCTTGGGTTTCTGTTCTTGTTTTCATTTCGATCCGTGATACAGCTGCGATTGAATAAAGAGCTTCACCTCTAAAACCAAGTGTCAGAATATTATCGAGGTCTGAAAGTTCTTTTATCTTACTCGTTGAATGTCTATAGAAAGCAAGCTTTGCATCCTCTTTTGACATTCCAACGCCATTGTCGATGACCTGAATTAAAGACTTGCCAGCATCTTTAATAATCAATGTGATATTGTCTGCTCCAGAATCAATCGAGTTTTCAATGAGTTCTTTCACTACAGACTCAGGCCGCTGAACCACTTCTCCAGCAGCAATCTTCGAAGCAATATTTTCTGGCAATACTAAAATTTTATTCATGAAATCTCAGGAAATCAATTAAATATATTCATATATGGCATATTTTACAAACAACTCTTTGCTCTGCTCATTTATTAGAGGTGAATTACTTGATAGTTTTATTTATTTCCATTGCAGCTAATTTCAATCCTAACGTAGCATTTCTGATCGATTCATTCTCATTTTTGAAATAATCTTGGATTGAAACTACTTTATAAATATTTCGCATGCGCATCGGAGTCAACGATTTTCTGTCAACTGAACCGCAAATCAATATAAGTTTTGCATTTATCTTTTTACTCAATTTGAAAATTTCGCCAACACCCTTTCCGTTGAATGATTGTGAATCGATTTTTCCTTCACCTGTGATAATGTACTCATATCTTTTTTTCTCAAGTATCTTAATTTCGAAAAACTCATTCCAAGAAATCACGTGTGCATTAAGAAACACATTCAAACCTGCAGCTAATCCTCCGCCAGCGCCATACATTTTCTTCCGTGTTAAATTTTCTCCATAATACCTTTTTGCAATCTTCCCAAAGTTTATCATCCCCATTTCCAGGGTTTGAATATCCTTCCTTCTTGCACCTTTTTGTTTTGCATAAATTTTAGTGGAACCATTAGCTCCGGTCAGCGGATTTTGTACATCAGCAACGGCAAAAATATTTAGGTTACCATACTTATATTTCATGTTTTCGAAATTCGGAATTTTCTCAAGTGAACGTAAATTTCTTCCACCAAGCTTTAGCGGTTTCCCATTTTTATTCTGCAGTTTATATCCGAGCGCCTGAGCCATCCCGCATCCAGCATCATTTGTTGAGGTACCGCCAATTCCAATGATCACACTCTTACCTCTTAGAGTCCTATCGTGAATTACTTTGCGAAGTAATTCACCAAATCCATAGGAACTTGTTTTAAGCGGATTGCGATTCTTTTTGGAAATTAGCTTCAATCCAAGAGCATTTGCAGACTCAATGTAAACATTTTTATCATCGTAGATTATCTCAACTTTGATTTTTTTATTCAAAAGTGGAGACGAAATAAAATAATATTTAGAATTACATTTTTTTTGGAATTGGATTACTTGTAAGAATCCATCACCACCATCCGAAAGAGGAGACAAATCAATCCTTTTTGAAGTAAGATTTTTTGCAATGATTTTGTTTATACCAACCGAGTTGAGTGACTCTTTAAACGAATTGATACAAAGCAAAATGTCGGAACTACCAGCCATTACACTTCTTCTAACTAAGCGAACTTCGATTAAATGATGATCTCAACTAGTTTATTCGATCGCATTGATTCGATTATTGCAAAAGTTGTCTTTGTAGTATAGTAAATTGATTCAGGAGAAATTGGTGATGGTTCACCATTCTTAATTGCAGAGATAAAACTGTGAACCTCTTCTTTGTGCCCTTTGCCTGAATAATTTTTCGTGTATTTCTTACCAGCCTGATAGAAATCAACTTTCTCGAAATTATACATGATTGCCGATTTCTGTCCAGATGATACTTCGAGATACTCTTTACTAACGGAGTTGTCCCCATTAGCCTGATAAATGATTGTTCCAATCGAACCATCTCTGAACTTGATAACACAAGACATTGTATCTTCCTCTTTCTCATTTCCAAGATTCAATGAAATAGAAAATGCGAAAACACTTGCAGGAAGTGAACTACTAATAAAGCTCAATGTATCAATGAAGTGACAAACCTCGCCTATAATCCTTCCCCCCTGGTCAGGCCTTTGAGCCCAATGTGTTAATGGAATTTTACCAGCGTTTACTCGATACAATAAATTAAATGGAGAAGATTTAAAATAGTTTTTTATATCGACGATGCACGGCGCAAAACGTCGATTAAAACCAACCAAAAGAATTTTTTTTCCAGAATCCAATCCCATAATTTCACTAAGCTGTGCCTCATTTAGAGCTAATGGCTTCTCGACAAAGACGTTTTTCCCTCTCTTAAGTGCTTGAAAGACAAATTCAGCGTGTGAATCGTGTCGAGTTACCACGAAAACAGTATCTATTTCCTGATTGTCTAATATTTCTTTGGGATCAGTAGTGAAATTATTAAAGCCAAATTTTTGGGCAACATTTTTTGCTTGAACACCTTCCACTGTGCATACATTGTGAAGTGTTACATCCATTTTTTTCAAGTGGGGAAGTAAGCTTGCAGTTGCAAAATTTCCAGCTCCTATAAATCCAATTGTGATTATGTCGGATTTTTGAAGTGAAGTCCCATGAGGAAATGATCTTTTTTCTTCTCTGAAATTTTGATCGTATTCGAATAATATTCCGCGGTACATCTCTTTTTTCTTGCCAAGAATTAAATCGTATGCAGCTTGGAAATCTTCAATTTTGAACTTGTGCGTCAAAAGAGGCTTGATGTTGATTCTGTTTGATGTAATCAAATCAAGAAAAGCCTGCATGTTTCTGTTTTCAGTCCAGCGAACGTAACCGAAGGGATAATCTGTCCCTTCTTCTTCGTATGATACATCGTATCTTCCAGGTCCATAGGATCGAGACATAATTATTTCTAATTCTTTCATGTAGTATGGACCACGCGGCATATCAACTTTAACAGCTCCAACAATTACAACTTTTCCACGTTCTCGACAAATCTCCCCTGCTAGTTCGATTGGTTCGTTACTTTCAGTCCCAGCTGTTAGGATAACTTTATCAACTCCATATCCATTAGTGAGAGCGAGTATTTCTTCTTTTGAGCTTTTTGAACTTTTAAGGACGAAGTCTGTCCCAAAATCCTCCGCAAATTTTAATGCGTCCTGGGAGATATCTAATCCAATAACTTTACATCCATTTGCCTGCAGTAACTGAACTGTCAATAAACCGAGTAATCCTAATCCAACGACTGCAATAGTTTCGCCAAGAGTAACATCTGCCTGCCTTACGCCTTGCAATGCAATTGCACCGAGTGTAGTAAATGCAGCCTCTTCAATTAAAACATTGTCTGGAATTTTTACACAAAGATTTTCCGGTATAAAAACTTTTTCAGAATGATTAGCGAAGCCTGCACCCGCACATGCAACTCTATCTCCTGGCTTAAATTTTTCACTGTTTGATTCAAGAACTACACCTGCACTGCTGTAACCTAAAGCTCTAAAATCATTGAGCGATCCCATGACACGTTCTGCTGTTTGAAGGATTCCATCACGTTTGACAATTTGTAAAACTGCCTGAACCATATCTGGATTTTTATATGCCTTTACGAATAAATTATCTTTGCCTTTTTCTACTGAGGTTCTCTCAGTTCCGGCACTAATAAGTGAAAAATAGTTTTGAACTAACACACCCTTTTTCATCAATGCAGGGGATGGCAGATCAGCAACGAGCATCTCTCCATCTTTTATTCTTTGAAGGAGTTGTTTCATGATTCTAAGATTTCTTTAGTTACATTTTCCCTTCCAATGGAATAATAGATAAATCCATATCTTTTCGCCTTTTCGCGATCGTAAACATTTCTTCCATCGAAAATCACGAACTCTTTCATCATTTTTTTCATCTCAGCAAAATCAGGATTTCGAAATTCATTCCACTCAGTTGCTATAATAAGTGCATCAGCATCTTTAACTGCATCTAAACTATCGTTTACAAAATCGATTTTGTCATTATAAATGCTTCTTGTATTCTCCATTGCTTCAGGATCGTATGCCGTAATTTTGCCTTTCTCTTGAAGAATCAGATCGATTAACTTGAATGCAGGTGCTTCACGCACATCGTCTGTATCAGGTTTGAAAGCTAAGCCCCAAAGTGCGAACTTCTTACCCGAAATCTTTCCGCTAAAATGTTTGTTGACTTTTTGAAATAAAATTTCTTTTTGAGCTTCATTGGTCTTTACAATAGCATCAAGAATATTTGATTTAACTTTAGCTTCATTAAATGAATTCTGAAATGCTTTCACATCTTTTGGGAAACAAGATCCGCCATAACCGATTCCGGGAAATAAAAATCTTTTTCCTATCCGATTATCACTTCCAATTGCAAGGCGGACAAAATCCACATTTGCACCAACCTTTTCGCAGTAATTTGCAACTTCATTCATGAAAGATATTTTTGCAGCCAAGAAAGTATTTGCTGCATATTTTGTAACTTCAGCACTTTTCTCATCCATGAAATAAATAGCATTCCCTGAACGAACAAACGGTTCGTAGAGATTTTTCATAATCTCCTCGGCATCTTTCGAAGAAGTTCCAATAACTATTCTTTCAGGTTTTAAGAAGTCTTCTACAGCGACACCTTCTCTCAAAAATTCTGGATTTGAAACAACATCGAAAGGATACTCCCCATGTGATGTGATTTTTGCAAAGACTTTTTCTGCAGTTCCAACGGGTACAGTACTTTTATTTACAATAACTTTGTATTTTTTCTCCTTATAAGTCTGAAATATCTTTCCAATCTCATCGGCAACTTCGAGAACATAGCGCAAATCTGCTGCACCATCTTCCCCTTGAGGTGTCGGTAGACAGAAAAAAATGACACTGCTTTTTTCAACAGCGTATTTCAAGTTGTCTGTGAACTCGAGGCGATTTTTCTCCATATTGTTTTGCATGATAGCTTTTAATCCACGTTCATGGATCACAGGCTCACCTTGCCTCAACCTGCTGAGCTTGTCAAGATTATTATCAACGCAAATCACGTGATTACCTGTCTCAGCTAAACAGACTCCAGAGACTAATCCAACATAGCCAGTTCCAATAACAGCGATATTCATTTTTTAAAACCTTCGAAAAACGAAATCAATTTAGTTTTTGTTTTAAGAATTTCTTCTGAAATTAATTTCACATCGTTCAGCACGGGCATAAAATTCGTATCTCCATTCCATCTTGGTACAACATGAAAATGGAGGTGATCTTCGATCCCGGCACCGGCAGCCTTACCAAGATTCATTCCAATATTGTGCCCTTGAGAATTTAGTGCTCCATCAAGTGCTTGAACAGATACCTCAAGCAGATAAAATATTTCTGTCTTCTCGGCATCGTTAAGTTCATTTAATTTTGCGACATGACGGTATGGAAGAATTAATAGATGTCCGTTATTATATGGATATCTATTCATGATAATAAATACGGTTTTTCCCTTATAGACTACCAAAGAATTTACATCAACTGGATTTTCATTAACGGCATTACAGAAGACACAAGTTTTGTCACCGTTTTCTTTATGAAACGATTCGATGTATTCAGACCGCCAAGGTGAGAAAAGCCTTTCCATAGATCAGGCTTCTTCTTTCTCCTTCTCGGCAGCGGCAATTATTTTTGCTTCTATCTCTTTAGGAACTTCTTCGTAATGAGAAAGAGACATTTCATATAATCCTCTACCTTGAGTCATACTTCGCAATTGAGTAGAGTATTTAAATAACTCTCCAAGCGGTACTAAAGCACGGATAATCTGATATTTCCCACCTGTATCCATTCCTAGAATTTTTCCTCGTCGACTTGAAATATCCCCCATTACGTCTCCCATGTATTCTTCAGGAATAGTAATTTTTACTTCTTCAATCGGTTCGAGCAGACACGGCTTTGCGTCTAAAAATCCTTTTTTGAATGCTTGTGCCGCAGCAATCTTAAATGAAATTTCATCTGAATCGACTGTATGGTAAGTACCATCGAATAAGGTCACTTTTACATCAACTACTTTATATCCAGCCAAAACACCTTTTTCCAAAATATCATTCAGACCTTTTTCGACAGCGGGTATAAATCGTCCTGGAACAACACCGCCAACAATTGCATCCTCAAATTCGAATCCTTCGCCCCTCTTGCGCGGTTCAAGCTTTAAATGAACATGACCATATTGTCCTCTTCCACCGGATTGTTTTTTGTGCTTATACTCTGAATCAGAACACTTGCCCTTAATTGTTTCGCGGTAGGGTATTTTAGGTTCGATCAAGTCAACTTCAACTCCAAATTTATCTTTTAATTTTTTTGCAGCTAAATTAAGGTGCAGTTCCCCCTGTCCACTGATTATTGTCTGAGATAATTCCGGATCAAAATGCATTTTAAATGTCGGATCTTCCTCATGTAAAGTATGAAATCCATTTGCAATTTTATCTTCATCACCTTGAGCTCTTGGTTTTACAGCAAACTGAATTATTGGATTTGGGAAGGCAATCTCTTTAAACTTGATACCTAAAGATTTTGATACAAGAGTATTATTAGTATGTGTGTCTTTCAGCCTCACAACAGCACCAAGATCGCCTGCAAAAAGATGAGGGACTTCTTTTCTATGTTTCCCGTTAAGAATGTATATCTGGCTGGTTCGCTCAAATTTATTTGTGTTAGGATTAGATAAATCTAAACCGTGCTGAATAGTGCCGCTGTAAACTTTAAAGAAAGAAAGTTCGCCAATAGCAGATTCAGAAAGAGTCTTGAAGACAAACATTGCGGGTTCTTTTTCTTCATTAATTGGTAAATCTAATTCACTGCCATTCTTCAGAGCTTTAATTACATTTCTCTCTGCAGGCGAAGGAAGGTATTCTACCGCAAAGTCCATAAATCCAGCCAAATTTACATTGGCTGTTGCACCTATTGGAACGACTGGTACTAAATTACCATTCAAGATTCCTTTTTGAATACCTTGTTTAATTTCTTCATCAGTAAGACTTCCGTTCTCAAAATATTTATTCATGAGATCTTCGTTTGTCTCAGCCACTTTTTCTACAAGTTCATTTCGGAGGTTATCAGCCTCTGCCTTCTGATCACTAGGAATATCTTCCAATTTATACTTGCCATTTCCATTCCGCTCATAAACAAGCATTTTCATTTTGAGCAGATCGATAACTGAATTAAAATTAATTCCTTGGTTTACTGGAATTTGAACAGCGACAGCGTCATGAGTTAAATCGTTCTTAATTTGATTGAAAACTTCAGAAAAATTTGCCCTTTCGTTGTCGCATTTATTGATAATACAACACTTTGGGATCGATTCATCATTTGCGAATTTCCAAACGATCTCACTCCCAACTTCAATTCCTTCTACAGCTTTTAAAACTAACACTGCTGTGTCTGCCACACTCAAACCACACTTTACTTCACCGATAAAATCTGCATAACCTGGTGTATCAATAATGTTGATTTTAGTATTCTGCCAGTCGCAATGCATCATTGCAGCACTTATTGAAATTTGTCTTTCAACTTCGTCGGGTCTAAAATCTGAGGTAGTATTTCCATCTTCGACTTTGCCTAATCGGGTGATTTCTCCAGAAGTGAAAAGAATTGATTCTGTTATCGATGTTTTGCCTGAGCCACCGTGACCAATGAGCGTAATATTCCTAATGTTTTTAGATTTGTACTCTTTCAAAAATATCCTCCGTTAAATAAATTGGATGTGAGACTTTATTTTCTATCAATGAGTGTTTGCCAAAAAACCTTGATACCTTTTGTAATTGCACTTCTCGTGGAGATGAATTCATCAATCGGATCTTCAATCGCTGACCTTACTTTGTTCTTGATTCTTTCAACATCATCAAATGTTTCTTTTACTAAGCCAACAGCATCTTTCACAGTATTAACCTGCTCTTCAATCGTGCCTGAAATATTGTTGAACCTTGAAGTTAACCCTTCAAGATTCTCCAAGACAGGCGACGCTTTCTGAGAAATTTTATCAACGTCTGATTCAATTGCTTTTACCGAACTTACAACTTGGCGAAGTAGATAAGTGAGATAAATTATAAAGAAAATCAGCGCTACAAAAAGTACAGCTTGCAAAATAGAAAGTAGTAATTCCACACTAACTAAATTTTTTAATTATGATTCTTTTTCTGATTTATAGGCATCAACACCAGCTTGAAAAGCCGTCTTGATACGTGATCCTTCTTTGCTGGCAGACGTTTTTGCTTGATCAATCCTATCGGAAGCTTTGGTTTTTGCATCGGCTAAAACTTTTTCTGCCTCACTCAATAAATTATGAGCTTTTTCTTTTGCATCATGAATTAAAGTTTCTGATCTTTTCTTTCCATCATTATAAAGCTGAGAGACTTTCTCTTTCGCTTCGGTGTAATACTCATCAAGGTCGTCTTTTATATCGTCAGCCTTAGATTTGATGTCTTGACGCAATTCTTTACCACTTTTTGGAGCAAATAGAAGCGCAATAATTCCACCGACAACACTTCCAGCCAAAAAGCCAACTATTAATCCTTTTGCTATTCCTTTATCAGAAGCCATGATTTACTCCTTTTTTGTTTCAAATTAGTAAAAAATGAGCTTATTTTCAAGGTAATCAGAATCAGCTGGAAAAATGTAGTTCGAATTGATTTTAGCCCTTCACCTTTAATGGTAAAATACATTTTATTGATCGTCGATTTCAAAAACTTTTTTGTGTACAACTTTTCTTTGGAAGTAAATCAGACCAAAAATACCAATGAAAACTGCAAACCACAAAGTTGCAATTCTAATTAAAAAAGTCGAAACGAAAGCAATATTTAAAGGAATTTCAGTTCGGACGAGCAGAATTGTAAGACTTCCCTCTGTCGGTCCAATCCCGCCCGGAAGCAGTGAGAGTCCCCCTACTATTGACGAAAATGAATAGATGAAAGTAGACCAGAAAAAAGTTGCCGGCGTATTAAAAGCATGAAGTATAATATAAAGCCCAAATGCTTCCAACATCCAAGCAATGGAGGCAAGAATCAGCATCGATAATAATGGGAACGGCCTTAATAGTTTATAAGAATGATCATATGCAACAATAATTTTTTCGCTTATTGAATGAAGAATTTTTACTTTTCCAATTGAATGTAGTATCGGCAAAGCAGCTTTCGGCCAACTTAGGAGTACTAATATTGCCCCAAATACGATCAGAGTGATTAACACAATTGCTCTTCCGAAATCAAAATACCAAGCACCAATCATTGCAACAATCAGCAATGCAACAAAATCACTAAGACGTTCAACTAAAATGATAGGACCAGATTTATGGATGTTAGTTCCATTGTACTCTTTTATTAAATAAGATTTCAGCAACTCTCCCATCTTACCTGGGGTAATTGACATGACAAGACCTCCGATAAAAATCGCAAAACTTATTTTTCGCGGCAGTTCAATTTTCAAAATATTCAAATAATAATGCCAGCGTTCAAAACGGAGATAATAATTTGCAAACGAGAGTAGAAGAATGAGAGGAAACCAAAGAAAATTGAACATCCCAAAGGCTTCAATTAGATTATCAAAATCCACATAGAGAGAAAAAGCAAGGTAAACAACTGCAGCGATTACAATTCCGATTATTATTTTCTTCTGCAAATTTTTCAAATTATTTTATCACTTTATTGTTTCTTGAAGCATTTGATAAGTTTTTGTTAATGGAAGTCCCATTATATTGTAGTAACAACCGTTCACATTTTCAACAAAGACTGCACCAAAATCTTCTTGAATTCCATACGAACCTGCTTTATCCATACAGGTTCCTCCTTCAACATATTCCTCGATTTCAGATAGCTGCAATTTTCGAAATGTAACTTTTGTTATTTCATGATCTCTGAGTATTTTTTTCTTGATTTGATTGTTGAGGGTAATTGCCGTAATAACCTTATGTGTTTTCCCGCTCAATGACTTCAACATTTTAGAAGCTTCTACTTTATCTTTCGGCTTATTCAAGATTTTATTCCCAAGCACGACAATTGTATCCGCAGAGAGAATTATTTTATTTGTGAATTTTGAACTCACAATTTCATTTTTTTCTTTAGCGATACGTTGGGCAAACTTTAATGGAGTTTCATTCTTTATAGGAGTTTCATCAACATCCGGAGAGACGGATTCAAATTTCAAACCGATGACTGATAAAAGATGTTTTCTTCTTGGTGAATTTGATGCAAGTACGAGTGGTAATTTTGAAAGTTCTAATAAACTCATTTTAAAATTAATGGTGCAAAATTACGGATTGAAGGATTATTAAAAAAGAGAAAAGAATTTTATCTAAACATTGCCTTAATGCTTCCCCAAGTTCTCTTAACACTTGACACACTATGAATGATTGTAATTTCATTCGAATATGCATAAGAGCCGTCTGTATCAAGTATTTTTATTCTGTAATAATAAACAGATGAGGAGCTTTTAAAGGCAGTTTCATCAGTGAATGTATAAAGTGAATTGCTTCCTTTAGGTGAAATAGTTCCTATTGTAATATAATCCCCGACTGCAGATTTTCGTTCGACTGTGAATTCTTTGAGTGAAGCCTCTTCTCGAGTTTTCCATTCAAGAACTACACGTTCACTTTCGCTCTTTCCTCGAAAATATTCGAGGAAAGTTCCGGCAAAGAGAACAGAGATGAACGATATGAATATCGTAATGTATAGAAACCGTTTCATACTTAGCAAATATAAAGGCAATTCAAGTTAATGTCAATATTCTGGAAAAAAAAGTTACATTCTGCCAATCATTGAATAAATTATTGGTATTATTGTAAAGAAAATTGAAGAATAATGAATCAATCGTTAATGAAAGCTGAATGATTAGTGTCCTGGCGTCGTAATCTATTTGTAATGTGGATATGTCAATTTATCGCTATGCTTGGAATGAGCTTAGTAATACCATTTCTTCCGCTTTTCGTCCGCGAACTTGGTATCACTGATGTGAATGAGACTGCTAAATGGAGCGGTTTTGTTTTCTCGGGACCATTTGTACTTTCATTTTTTCTTGTTCCTTTTTGGGGATATTTAGGTGATAAGTACGGCAGAAAACTGATGGTTATCCGGGCAATTTTTGGATTAGCGTTAGCTCAACTGTTCATTGGATTTTCTCAAAATGTCTATCAATTATTAGCAGCAAGACTCGTTCAAGGTGCAATAAGTGGATTCCTACCGGCATCATTAGCTTTGATTTCGACAACCACACCAAAAGAGAAAACCGGTTATGCCCTCGGAATTTTACAGACTGCAACTTCCGCAGGCACTGTTCTTGGACCTTTCTTCGGTGGGACACTTGCAGATACAATTGGTATCCGACCGATATTTTATCTCGTCGCAGGAATTTGTTCCCTAAGCGGTTTACTTGTCATTTCCCTTGTCCGTGAAAACAAAATTCAAGAGGACACACAGAAAAAATTTTCTGTCAGGCACAATCTAAATTATATTTTTCAATTCAAACAATTGAAAATACTTTTACTCTTAATTGTTATCGCTCAGACAGGAGTCGGATTTATTCAGCCACTGTTTGCTCTATATGTTGAAACACTTAATATTGACAAAAATTATCTCGCTACGACTGCAGGAGTTTTATATGGAATTATGGGAATTTTTACAGTAATAGCGGCTCCATTTTGGGGTAAACTAAGTGAGAAGTTCCAACCAAGAAAACTTCTCATGACAGCAGCGATTATTGGTTCAATTTGTTATGCATCACACTTTTTTCTTCACAATCCAATTCCAGTAATAATTGTCAGAGCATTTCTTGGTTTTGCACTCGGAGGAATATTACCAATCATTTACACACTTGTAAGTCACAACACACCCCTTGATCGGCGTGGTGGAATTTTGGGATTCGCAAGCAGTTCACAAATTCTTGGAAATCTATTGGGACCAACATTGAGTGGACTGTTTGCACTTCAATATGGTGTTCGGCTTGGATTTATAATTTCCGGTGGAATATTTTTTTTGGTAGGATTGATAAGCTTGAGAAATGTTAAAGAAGAGTCTTAACAATAAGAAGAGTTATATCATCACTCTGTTCGACGTTTGAGGAAAACTTACTTATATCATTCGTAATTTTATCAATTACGGTCTTCGCATTAGATTTAGCATTTTTAATAATCTTTGCTCTAAGTCTTTCATCAGAATATTCTTCCTCCGAAGAATTTTTTGCCTCAGTTACTCCATCTGTGAACAGGCAAACTAAATCATCTGTTTCAAGCTGAATAATTTCACAGTTGTAATCTTTGATTGATTTCATTACTCCGAGTATCATTCCGCCTTTATCGAGCTCTATGATCTTTCTATCCCTAATTAATAACGGCGGATTATGCCCTGCATTCACATATTTGAATGTTCTCAATTCTTCATTCAATATTCCCCAGAAAAAAGTTATAAATTTTCCAGGTGTAAGATTTTCCACAAGCAGATCATTTACTTGGGAAGTTAAACTACAAAGGTCAAATTCGATTTTGGTTAGCGATTTCACAAACGCCTGTAAGTTAGCCATTAGAAGCGAAGCTCCGACCCCTTTACCCGATACATCAGCGATGAGAATCAGAATCTCTTTTTCACTTAATCGAAATACATCGTAGTAATCTCCTCCTACCTGTCTTGAGGAAATATTTATCGCAGAAATATCAAAAACATTCGATTGAGGTAAAATTCTTGGAAAAAGGTTTTGCTGAATTTCTTTTCCGATCGCAAGGTCTTCCTCCATTTTTTGTTTTTCGATTGCTTTCTTAAAGAGTCGTGCATTCTCAAGCGAAACCATTGCAACACTTCCTAGCGACTCAAGGAACTCCATGTCATTCTCTGAATAGTCTTCCCGGGATGATTTTCGTCCTAGTAATATTAAACCTATCGTCTCGTTTTTTATTTGCATTGGAACAACCAGCTCAAGCTCCAGTTTTGTCAAAGAATTGGAAATCTCATCTCTAAATTCGCTGGTTTTAGTTGAAGTTATAATATTGTATTTGTCCAAGCTTAGACTTAAATCCCTCAAATCATCTTTTGGAAAATTAGAATCCAATAATCGCATTTCTTCATGTTCTTTGTAAAGAAACGCAAAACGTTTAACCACCAAGTTTCCCATGATTGTATAACTCAGCAGCTTGCATACACTTTTTACGTCGAGCAGTAGACTGAATTCTTTACTCATCTCGAACAATGCTCTGATCTGAGTAATTTTTGAATTTAATTCTTGATTAACAATTTTCAGTTCAGATATAAACTTTGAATTTTCAATTGCAGGCGCGGAGATATTCAATATTGCTCTTAGTAGGATTACATCTTCATCAGTAAACTTACCATTGTTTAATTTCTTCCCCAAAAAAAGTATCCCCAATTCTTGCTTGGATGAATGAATCAGTTCAATAATCTCAAATGAATATTTCGATTTAAAGTTCGAAACCTCTTTCAGGAGGGAAATATTTGATTTATCAATTTTTTGAGGAATAATTATTTCAAGATCATTTTTATCAATTATACATCCCTTCGATGCTTTCAGTACAAGCTGATTTTTAGAAAACAAAAAAATAGCAGCTTTACTAACTAAGAATTTGGCAAGACAAGTAAATAAAATATTATTTAAAACGAATTCCGGAATTCGGCTTGAATTTATTTGTGAACCAAATTCGAGAATTGTTGATAGGTTGGCTGAAGTAGTACGAAAGTCGTATTGGTTTTCAGATTTTTGCGAATCCATTAACAGCACGAAGTTTTTGAGAGTACTTTAACCAATGTAACTTCGTTCTGAACACCTGGAATTATCTTAAAATCCACCTCATCCATTAAGGATCTTATTAAGTGTAACCCTAATCCCCCCACCTTGTGTTTTTTATAAAATTCTTTAATATCAGGAATTGGAACCTTTGAAGGATCGAAGGACTGTCCGTAGTCAATTATTTTAATATTTAGTTCGGAGTCATAAAAATTCACTTGAATCTTAATGTCGTTATCTGGAGAGAGTTTGTACGCATGTTTAATTATATTCGTGCAAGCTTCATCTACTGCGAGTATTATTTTATCCCTTTCTTCCTCGGATATTTCGCATTGTAGCAGAATATTAGTTATAAAGCTTCGGATTTTACCTAAATTATTTGTAGTACTTTTAAACTTTGCTTCTCTATGTAGTTTTTCTGTTTTCAATTTGGTGAATTACTGATTTTCGTATTTCTTGATGGCATCAGTTTCATTTGAATAAATTTCATAAAGCAATGGAAAACCAAGCAGATCAAAGATGTTGAAAATTTTCTTTGACATTGAGGTTAATTTAATATCTCCTGAATTGGATCTTACCTGATCAATGAAAGCCATGAAGACTCCCAATCCTGCACTGCTGATATAATCAAGAGTTGAAAAATTAACAATAATTTTGTACTTGCCCTCATTAATTAAACCAGCGAATGCTTCTTCGAGCACCGGAGCTGTATGTGCATCGAGATAGCCGGTAATGTCTAAGACATTTACATTCGAGATTTCTCTCGAATTTATTTTGAACTCGGTCATTTCGTCTCTCCCTTGTTTCCGACGTACTTAATTATCACCAATGTTATATCATCGTGCTGATGATTGTTTTTTGAGAAAACGGTTATCTCCTTCATTACACGTCTCGAGATTTCATCAGCATTGCAATCAGTACTCTCCCTCAGAATCTTTTCAAAACGTGTATAACCGAACTCTTCCTGATACTCATTTCTCGCTTCAGTTATACCATCAGTGAATAGTACTAATATATCATTTTCTTGTAAATAAATTTCTGTCTCAGATAAATTTTGCGAAAATATTTCTGTAGCATTCAATCCCAATCCGATACCAGTTGGGCGTATGTATTGAACTTGTCTCTCTCTCATTAATATAATGGGACAATGCCCGCCACGTGCCAACATTACTTTCGATTTTTCCAAGTCGAATAAACAATATGCAGAGCTGACAAAAGTCTTGGAATCTAAACTCCGTTCTAAAACTTCATTTGCTTTAAGTAAAATCTCTTTCGGACTTATAAGAATTTTCGAAAGTGATTCAAAAATTCCTTTCACTTCCGCCATATAAAAGGCAGCTGATACACCTTTGCCGCTAACGTCAGCAATCACAACTCCCAATTTATTTTTATCGACTTCAAAAAAGTCAAAATAATCGCCGCCGACTTCAAATGCTGGAATGAACACAGATGAAATATCTAGATTTCTGATCATAGGTGTTTTATGAGGCAAAATCCTATTTTGGACTTCTCTTGCCAGATCAAGCTCTTTTTCAAGTCTCTCCTTTTCAATGGACTCGATCAGCAAACGGGAGTTTTCAATTGCGATTGCAGAATATTCTGCAAATGATTTGATTGCATTTATATCATCCTCATCGAAATCAATCTGACCGCTTTTACCAGCAAATAAATATCCATTTACTTCGCCATGAATTTTTAGTGGTGCATAAGCAACGACGAGATTCCCCAAGTCCGAAACTTCACTCATTGAATCATCTTTTAATTCACTCACTCGGAGGTACCCAAATTGATTTCCACCACTGGAATTCAATTCTTGTGCAATCGAATTAGTTATGTTATTTGCGCTAATGTGTTTTATATTTTTCACTGATACAGCAGAAAATTTCTTTTCGTTTTTGTTAAATATGCTCAACCAGGCAGAATCTGAGTTACAAACTTTGATGGTTGTTGTCGTAACAGTTTCCGCTAATTCTGAAAAATCAAAAACCTGGGTAAGTAATTTAGTTAAGTCTTGGAGTGAGGTAACTTCCTGGGCTTTTCTCTCGAATGCTTCCGAGGTCGGAAGATGAAATAGTGAAGTAAAAAGAAGCACAGTGCTGTATATTATTAAATATATAAAAATTATTGAAATCCCTTTTGCAAGCGTCGGTGAGAAAATGAAAATAATTCTCCCAATTGTGTAATTGAGTTGAAACTGCTCGGTATTAAATCCAAAAAGAATAAGCACTCCAATGGAAAGAAGCATGATTATAAACTTTTCCTTCTTGGTTATAAATGCAATCCAAGATATTCGTATTGAGTTCCATCCGATAAATATGTATGCTACGGAAGAAAATGTGTAATTGATAAACTTGATCTCATTCATATCGTGAAATACATTCGAAAATGCAGCAAGAGCAATGAATATCATCATAGTTCGATGATACAACCGTAGATTTTTTTTCTGTTTCAAAAAGAAAAGATAAGTTAAAATAGAAATTAAATAAGCAGAGCCGATGAGAACAATGATCGAATAAAAAGAAGAAAGTATCAGAACAAATACATTTCCCTCCCTTAAAACATCTCGAATACTTGAAAAAATGTTTTCAAAGAGACTAAACGATAATGCCGATAAAAAAAGTAGGACGGCTCCGACAACGATTATGTTTATTATTAAACTTAATGGTTGTGTTTTCTTATTGCGAAGCAAATCGTAAAAGTATGAGGTTAACAGGAAGAAAAAGGATATCAACACCAAGTCAAACACAATCACAAAGATTAACGATTCGTTTGAGTTAAGAATAATTTTAAACAGAATCAGTATTGCCGCTAAAATGGCTAGTGAGTTAATTTTTGAAAGCCGAGTTAAGAAAAAATTCATACTTTTTTTAACATCCATTTACCTGAAGCATATTTAATAAGCAGAAGCAGCAAATAAGAAATGATATAAATGGGAAGACTGAACCATGTTGCAACAAAACCAAAATCAAAGACAACTCCAAATAAATATACAAGCGGGATGAAAATTATCCAATTGGTTATCACTTCAGATAACATTACATAAAGCGTTAATCCAGCAGTTTGGATTATATTCGCTAACACAATCGCAGCACCGTAAAATATCTGAGCAAATCCAGCAATTCTTAAAGGTGTAATAGCTGCCTGCACAATTGTTTCATCGGTGGTTATTATTCTCAGAATAAATTCTGGAAACACAATGAAAATAAATGCAATGAATAAAGTAAAAATCGTTACTAGTTTTAAAGTTTCATTCCCAAGTTTTTTGGCATTCTCGAATTCTTTCAAGCCAAGTTTATTACCCACTAGAGTCTGAGCTGCAATTCCAAATCCGAAACAAGGCAGAAGCGAAATAAATATTGATGAAATAACGGTCTGAGTTGCAGCTTGTTCGAGTGTCCCAATCAAACCGATTATTGCAATGAAACTTAAAAATCCAACTAGAATAAAAATATTCTGGAAAGAAACCGGCAGAGATAATTTTATTATTTGAGTCATTGCTTTTAAATCGAAATTAAAGGAACCAGGATTTTTGTATTTTTTTCGATAATAATGCAAAAATGTTACATACAAATAAAAAAAGAAGTCGACAACTGTTGCAATTGCTGAAGCAAGAGCTGCGCCCGTTAAACCAAGTTTAGGCGCACCCAAATTTCCATAAATAAAAACCCAATTAAAGAAAATGTTTACAATATTTAGAATGATTCCAGAAATCATAAAAATTTTCGTATGTCCGATCCCAAAAAAGAATCCACGATATGATACGATCATTAAAAAAAATGGTAGGGAAAGAAATCTGATCGATATGTACTCGCCAGAAAGTTTTTCAACAATTGGATCAGCAGAAATTAAAAATGTAAATGACGAAGCACCGAAGAAAATTATTGTTCCAAATACAACTCCAATAAGGAAAGAAAGTATTAGTGAAGTATTTAAAATCTTTCGGCACTCGAGAAAATCCCCTTCCCCTTCACGCCTCGCAACTAAAACATGAGTGCCCGTACTCAGACTTGAAAAAAAACTTGTAACTGCCCAGGTAGCTAGTACTCCAATACCCATAGCAGCAAGACTGTATTTTGCGTTTTCGAGTCTGCCAACCATTGCAGTATCAACTATCGCAACGATTATGTGGCTCGACAATCCCGCAATTGCCGGCAATGCAATGGAAAGGACTTGCCGAGAGTAATTTTTGATCAACAGAATTGTCATTTAATCAGTTGTCAAGTTATGCATTCAATAAAAAAAATACAATAACGATTGGTTGAGCTTTTTTCGGGCTAAACTGAATCTTTAATTCTCTAAAACATTTGTCGATTAATATTGATTTTTAACGCCAAAAGTTTAACTTTAGGTTTAGAAATGGATAAATATCCGACCGGTACATAATGCAAATAAATATAAAATAAAAACTAACTCAGGAGAGCTATGAAGAAAATTACGTTTTTTTTAATTCTTTTTTTGGGGATCGTTAACTTCACTAATGCACAAATGATAGATTCACTCTGGTACTGTGCTTATGCAACTTGGGACGATCAACCAAATTCAACGGGATATAACACTCCCAGCGTCGGAGTTTTTTCCGAAAATAATTTCGTTGCACTTGTAAATAGACCAACTAATAACACCGCCTACCTGGTTGCATATAAAAATGCAGATTCAGCAAATGGACGCATTGGAAGGTACCCTTATGGTACAAGTGGTGTAGGCGGGTATAGACAGCAATGGATCAGTGGATTCGACGTTGTTGATATGCTAAAACCTTGGGATATCGCTGTTGGAAGTGATAGTCTTGTTTACGTGGCGAACAATGATACCGTTGATAGAAATATTTTGGTATTTGCCGTTCGGACTGACAGCGTATACTCAACCGAGTGGAGAATGTCCACTGGGGATAACAAACCAATATTTGGAATCGATGTCGATCAAGCTGGCTTAGTTTATGTCACAAAAGAAGGGGATTCCACAAATGCTGGAAAGGTTCTGGTTTACAACTCTATTAATAATGACGTCAATTGGGGATTCTTGCATTCATCAACTCCACTTCAGACAATAACATTGCCTGAACCAGGTTATATTAGAGGTGTAGCAGTGAATAAAGCGGGAACGTTGATTTATGTTTCAAATTACACTACAAGAAAAATTTATTGTTATACTGGAAGCCCTGCCACTGGGTATACAAAATATACTGGATTTAATTTCACTTATAATGATACTGTACCTAATTCTCCAACTTCAAGACCTGGTCCAATGGGTATGAAGATAATGCCAACAAAGAATTTACTATTTGTCGCGTGTGATGTCCTTCTTGGTGGAAGTGCAGCTTATTCATACGGCAGAGCTTATGTATTAAATCCTAATACTGGAGAAAGACTTGGAATGATCGATATGGCTGATTGGAATTACAAGAAAACAGGCTCTTACAGTAATCGAGGTGATGGTGGTAAACAAGGCGACGTTTCTGGTTATACTTCAGTTTATAATGTAGATGTTGATAATTCATTTAACCTGTATTCTGTTTCTCATTATGGGTGGACAGTTGACAAATGGAAATACAATGGTACTTTACCCACAGTTCCAATCGTAATTCTTAGCGTTGAAAAAACTGATAAAATTCCAACTTCATTTGAATTGCATCAGAACTATCCTAATCCATTCAACCCGCAGACTACAATTGAATTCTCTGTGATCGAAAAATCTAATGTTAGCTTGATAGTTTACAATTCTCTTGGAGAACTCGTTACTGAACTTATCGGCGGTGCCGAATTTGAGAAAGGAAATTATAAAGTAACGTTTGATGCATCTAAATTAGCATCAGGAACTTATATCTATTCGCTAAAAAATGCAAAACAAACTTTGAACAAAAAAATGTCTCTAATTAAATAACTAAATCATAAATCAATTAAAGGAGTACTTATGAAAAAAATATATTTTGTATTTCTCACACTCCTCCTATTCGGGATAGGAATTGCGAACACTTATGCCCAAGTGGAGAGATTTGTGAGACAAACAACAATTGCCCCTCCAACAATTGAGACCGCAGGATTTGGCAACATTGTCTCAGGTGTCGACCTCGACAACGATGGTAAAGTTGAAATTTACGCTGTAAATAGTAACTATACCGATGCTGGCCCAGGAGAATTAATTCCACGAATTTATAAATTCGAATTCGATGGTACAAAATGGGATACTGTTTGGAGAGCCACTTTAAATATTCCCAAACAAAATACATATCCAGCGCTTACCGTTGGTGATTTAGACAAAGATGGCAAGAAAGAGGTAATATGGGGACCAGTAAATTTTCTTGAAACTGGAAATCTAAATCCTCCTCGTGTCGTCGTATTTGAAGTTAAAGGGGATGGCAGTGACATTCTGGGTGTACCAGATGGCACTAATTTCAAACCTAACGCTCAATGGAATATGGGTGTTGCAGACAATACTAACTTACGACCAATTAGGTGGTTCATCAATGATATTGATAATGACACTACACCAGAATTAATTTTTGTAAGCCGAGTTTCAGGCCATAGATTCGGAGTTATTTCGGTAAATAACATCCCTGATAATGGAGATGGATCTGAAATCTGGACAATGGAATATTCTGCTCTTGGTGTTACGGGAGTATCGACTTCAACTTTATATGATTTAGCTATTCTTGGAAGTACTGTATATCTCTTCCACGCTAATGGGGATGTTACACCTTTTACTTACAGTTCGGGAGCTTGGTCGAAAGGAACTTCTCAGGTCGGATTAGTCACTGGCGGACCATGGAAAAGTGCTTGTGTAGTAGACCTTAACAATGATAATACTAAAGAGATTGTCATCGGAGGAGGGTTTACAGCTGGTGATCCGAAAGTTGTTTTGTTACTCCAAGAAACAGCCCCTGGCGTTCTTACGGCTACTCAGATTGCCGATTTTAGTACTCTGATTGGAGCTGCAGGTCGTTTAGTTGGATCGGATTATGGAGATATTGATAGAGACGGCAAACTCGATTTTGTATTTGGAACATTCAATGCAACAAATGTTGGCAGTATAGTTCGAATGAAATATCTTGGTGGTTCAATTACAAGTCCCAGCAGCTATGAAACTTCCCTAATCGATAAAGGTATTGCTTCAGATGGAAGATTTGGGGTAATCAACATTGCAAATGTTGATGGAGATGCTAAACTTGAAGTTATCTATACTAATGAGTGGGACGGAACAGGCTTACGTGTTCCTTTGGTTATCCTCGACCATATAAAATACTATACTCTCGCGCAAGCAAGAGTTGATGCCAACAATGACGGCATACCTGATTTAAAAGTTACCGGTGATACAATGACGGTTACTGGTGTAATTACATCGCCAAATTACGTCGGAACGGCAACATCATATTATATTCAAGATCATACTGCAGGAATGAATTTATATAAATCCGGTACAGTAATGCCATTTGATCTTGGAGATTCGGTTTTAGTTACAGGTACATTAGACCATTATCGTGGTTTGACTGAAATCGTACCTTTTACGGCAAATAATCAAAATATTCGCGTCTTAAAGAAAAATGCATTTGTCCCTGCCCCAGAGGTTGTAACAGTAGCAAATTTCAATAATAACGGTGAGACATACGAAGGTAAATTGATCAGGATCAATGGACTTTCAAAACGTGCTGGTTCGCCAGCTTGGCCTGCAACTGGTTCAAATGCAAATATGCTAATGAGCTCAACAGGAACTGATACAGTTATCATGAGAATAGATGCAGACACTGATATAGATGGTCAAACAGAAGTATCGTATCCAGTCTCAGTAATAGGCGTTGCTACACAATTCACTCCATCTGCATCTGTTTATTTTGGCGGATATCAAATCCAGCCAAGATATTATGCAACAGACTTTGTTGCATACTTAGCACCAGTGGTCACTTTTAAAGTTAACATGAAAGTGAAAATTCTTGAAGGCGCATTTAATCCAGCGGAGGATTTACTGTATGTTAGAGGTTCATTTAATGGATGGGGAACTACCAATCAACTGTCCGATGGTGATGGTGATTCAATCTACACAGTAACGATTGCGAACATCGGAACTGCTGGAACTGTTTTACAATTTAAATTCATGTATGTAGATGTAAGCGCATCACAAGATAGATGGGAAAGCGATCCGAATAGAGAATACACACTCGTTGACGGTGCGCAAATCGTTGATGGTGGGTATTTTGACAGAGATGACAAAGTATCCAAAAACGTAAGTATGTATTTCTCTGTTAATATGGAACTCGAAAGACTATCAGGCAGATTCAATCCAGCAGTTGATACGGTTTCTGTTAATGGTTCATTCCAAGGATGGACACCGAAAGCTAATCGTTTAATTCCAAATCCTTTAAATCCAGATATCTACGAAGGTACATTCACAATTCTTGGGGCTGAAGGTGAAAATATAGAATTCAAATTCTGGTACACTCCAAATAATTGGGAAAGCGTAGAAAATAGAATTTATACTTTCACTGCCGCTGATATTTCATCTGGTATGGCAACTTACAGCGGTAGCTTTAATAATGGTACATTGGCTACGGTATTAAATCAGCCAGCAACATTGTTATTTACTGTTTATGTCCCGCCAACAGCGGTGAGTGTTATCAATGGTCAGCCATTCCCAGCTATGAATACTATACATGTTGCTGGGAGTGCAAGCCCATTGCAATGGCCGGGTGGCGGTTGGCCTGATACAGATCTGTCAAAAATGATTAGACTCTATGATGACGGTACACATGGCGATGTTACACCTGGTGACAGAAAATTCTCCGGTATAATAAACTTCCCACCATATACGGTATTAACCGTTAAATACAAATATGGAGCTAACTTTGGCGATGCCGCAAACAATGGCGGTGGAAACGACAATGAAGGTGGATTTGGTGCCGATCATACTCTCAAAATGCATCGCTATCTAAGTTCAGCAGTAGTAGTTGATACATTTGCTGTTTTACCCGACTCGTCACATCTTAAAGATGTAGTTTTAGTTGGAGTAGAAACTGAGTTCGAAATCCCGAAAGAATACTCTCTGTATCAAAATTATCCGAATCCATTCAATCCAAATACTACGATACGATTTGGATTGCCGAAAGAGAGTGCTGTGTCATTGATGATTTACAATGTGCTTGGTGAACTCGTTGCAACATTGATAAAGAATGAAACAATGAACGCTGGTGAGTATAACTATGAATTCAATGCATCGAGACTTGCAAGCGGTACCTACATTTATAGATTGACTGCAGGTGAATTCAGTCAAACTAAAAAGATGGTGTTAATCAAGTAACGCCCGGTAATTCATATTGCATACAAAGCCCGCAGATATGCGGGCTTTTTTTTGTACAAGTATGAATTCTTTTATTTCAGCGGCAGTTGTCTAATAACTATTCGACTGAATGGATTTATTGTTTCTGTAAATCATTAAAGCTCAATTTACTTAATAAAAAGTCATTTTAACTGCTGGAGATAATGTGACACTTTGGTCTTTACAGTTTATGGCTTTATCAAATTAAAAATGATTGGGGATGAAATTTCAACGGATTTATTGTTCCATCTGAAAAGAAAAGAATATACCTGTATTCTTAGTTTAGAAGAAAAAAAATAAATAAGCCGTTTAAATGTTGGATTTATGAATGGGGCACAAAATCCGTTGAGACTTCATTAAATGCAGAGCTGTATTAATGGTTGTTTCGAGATGTTTTTATAATCTGCTTCTAGCTTCAAGCAGAATTAAAATTGATTCATGCTGCTGTACTCAGACTGATTTAGTAAGTGAACGAGAGCCATCCAATTTATTTGGTTCAATGCTTGCCTTCCGAAGGCAATTATTTTTCATCCAGATGGCAGAAAAATGATTGTGAAAACTCAACTTTAACAAGAGCAGCTTAATAAGTTATAATGAAAGCTTATTTCAATGTGAACACAATTGGAACAGCAACTTTAACTTTGACTGGTTTTCCCCTCTGCTTGCCTGGTTTGAATTTAGTATCCCTCACAGCTTTTTCTGCTGCTTCATCACATCCAGCACCTATTCCTCGTAAAACTTCTGTCTTAGTGACTTCACCTTGTTCATTGACATAAGCTAAGATATAAACTTTTCCTTCGACTCCCGCTCTCTTTGCAATTTCCGGGTAAGTAATTTTGGATTGAATCGCTTGAATACCGCCAATTGGTTCAGGCATATCTTCAACGACTTCAAAATATGTCACTTCCTCTTCGATCACTTTAGTCTCTTTTGGGGGTGGAGGTGGAGCTTCAAATGTTTGTGATAGGTCTATTTCCGTGCTTCCAATTTCAATATCTTCAAGTACATCATCAGATGGTGCTTCAATTGGAATCGGAGGTTTTGGCGGGGGCGGTGGTTTGTTTTCTTGCTTCGTTTTAACGATATCTTCAACGTTAACTAATTCTTGCACTGCCTGCATTTCAGCGCCAGAACCTTCGAAAGTTGGGAAAAACTTAAATGCGATAATTAAAACCGTTAAAGCCATGATCAATGATATTTCGAAGACTCTCTGATATTTCCGTTTTAAGTCTGCTTTGGGTGTCTTTAATACTGGCATCGTTCTCGTCCTTTATCTTAAAATTTGATTGTAAGTTAAACCAACTGCATAAAACTTTCAACCACAAATTTGTAACTAATTGATTTTTTTTATGTTCCAGATATCATCATCAGCCTGAAATAATAAGGCTGAATGCTCTCGAGATATTTTGCTGAACATCCGAAGAGATCAAGCTAAATTCGTTCTTTCTTCTCTTTGCTATATCTCCAGAAAGTCCGTGAATGAATACACCGCAGATCGCAGCTTCAATCGCGGATATTCCTTGGGAGTAAAGTCCGGAAATGATACCGGTCAATACATCTCCCATTCCAACTGTTGCCATTCCCGGATTTCCAGTAGAATTGATATAACTATTTCCTTTTTCATCGAAGATGATAGTTGGAGCTCCCTTCAGAACTAAAATGCACCTATTATTCTTGGCAAACTTGCTGCCTGCTTGCAGTAAATTTCGCTTGATGAACTCAACATCTTTTCGAATTAATCTCGAGAATTCACCGAGATGAGGGGTTAAAATAGAATTCGAGAGGTCTAAGTTCTTCGAAATAATTTGATCCGCTAATAAATTTAATCCATCAGCATCTAAAACTTTTTTCTTTTTGGGAAACTTAGTAAAGATTTCCCATAGCAATTCTGCGGTTTCGTTTTTTCTACCAAGCCCAGGTCCAATCATCAGAATATCCGCCCATTCAATTTTTGGTTTTATCTTTTTAAAATCAGAAGTAGCAAGGAAATAATTTTCACTTTCAACAGAAAATGTCATTACCTCTTTTAACTTTTTGGAAAAAACATTTTGCAGCTTATTCGTGGTTAATTGAAGTACTCCGCCGCATCCGGCAAGAAGTGCAGATTCAGATGACATGATTGCTGCGCCAGTCAATCCTTTTGAACCAGAAATTCCGAGTACTTTACCGACTGAATATTTATGTGAGTCTAAGTTTCTTTTGGGGAGAAATGATTTTACATCAGAGATTTCTATCAAGGAGGACTTAATTTCTGATTTGCTGGACAATGAATTTGGATAAGATATGTCAACAATCTCTAATTGTCCGGAATTTTTAGGCCCCTCATTTATTAGTGTACCGATTTTTGGAAGGCCCATGGTTAAAGTATAGTCAGCTTCGAAGCAATAATTCGGAACAAATCCATCATCACTCGATAAGCCAGTGGGGTGATCAACTGCGAGTTTGATTGCATCAACTTTATTTATCCAATTTACAATTTTATTATAAGGTTTTCGGAGAGCAGAGTTTAATCCTGTACCAAGCATTGCGTCGATCACTAAATTTGTATCAGCAGCATTCCTGAGTGAAATCGGTTTCCGAGTTAATATGATCTTTAAATTGGATTCATATTTTTCGAACTTCTTAAGAATTTCAAAATTCGTTTTTGCATCTTTCGATAGTTTTTTTTGTTCACCAACAAATTGGACGGTAACATCAAATCCACGAATAACTAGATGCCGTGCGATTGCGAAACCATCACCTCCATTATTGCCGTGTCCGCAAAGAATTAAAATACGATCTATCTGGTTTGTTTTACATAAATATTCTGTTATGAAATCCACAACACCGATGGCAGCGTTTTCCATTAGAATAATTGATGGAATTTTATAGTACGAAGAGGCGAGTTGATCTAATTTTTTAATCTCTGACGATGTTACAACTTTAATCATGCAATTTTATTATTAAGCTCGATTAAAATTAAATTACGTTATAAATATCTAGTGATCAAATCGAGCACTGTCGAAGGGAAAATTCCCATGTGCAGCACAATCAAAATACTTACGACTAATACAAAATTTTCAGTAAATGAATAGTTTGCGGAGATATAAACTTGAGTCTCTCTAAAATACATGTATATGATTACACGCAAATAAAAATAGACAGCGATAACACTAGATAAAACACCGATCACAGCCAGCCACGTCATGCCTGCATCGATCGCAGAAACGAAGACATAATACTTACCAAAGAAACCACCAAATGGAGGAAGCCCTGATAAAGCAAACATGAACATCGCCATAAAAGCTGCAATCAATGGTTTTTGATTGACCAATCCGGCTAAATCGTCGAGCTGAATTCTCTTATCTGTAGAATCTTCAAATAGTGAAATAATTAAAAACGCTCCAATGTTCATAAAAGCATAAACGATCAAATAATAAATAACTCCGCTCAATCCGAGCTTGTTTGCGGCTGCAATTCCAATCAGCAAATAACCTGCATGCGCAATACTTGAATAAGCAAGCATTCGTTTTAAATTAGTTTGTGCCAGAGCAACAATACTTCCAAAAAGCATACTCAAAACTGAAAGTATAGCGAGTATGTTTCCTAAATCTGAAAACATTTGAGGTTGTATTGTAGAACCATATAGCGAAACAATTATAGCAGCAAAGGCTGCCATTTTTCCCGCAGTAGACATGAACGCAGTAACTGTTGTTGGACTACCTTCATAAACATCCGGCACCCACATGTGAAACGGAAATGCTGCGATTTTGAAAGATAAACCAATTAAAAAAAGAATTAATCCAAGTGTAAAGACTACATTAGAAAGGAGTGATGGAAAAGAACCAACGATTGTCGAAATGCTTGTTGTTTTTGCCGATCCATAAATAAGAGCAATTCCATACAGTAAAAAACCAGTTGCAAATGCACCAAGTAAAAAATACTTTAATGAAGCTTCGTTATTTAAAAGTTTTTTTCGATTGAATCCCGCAAGAACATAAAAACTTACCGACATCAATTCTAATCCAAGGAAAGTGAGCATCAGATCTCGGGATGAAGCCATTACCATCATTCCTAATGCGGCAAGCATGAGAAGTAAGTAATATTCTCCATGATGAAACTGAATTTTTGTCATGTAATTCTTTGAAACTAAAGCTATCATTCCAGTAGTTACTAAAAACGCAAAATAAAAAACATGCGTGATTCCCCCAGAATGTATCATACCTGAAAAATTCAGATATTGCTCATGAATGCTAAGGAGAGAATAAGCTGCAATACCGAACGTTCCAATCACTGTCAGCCAATGAAGAATCGATTCACTTTTCTTAATAAATGCTTCAATTAATATTGCGACTAAAGCCAAAAGAGTTATTAGAAGAATCGGTAAAATATTTATAAATGAATTTATATCCATATTAATCTATAAAGACTTGATCGTCGGTTGGTGTTTCAATTATAATTCTATGGTCGTCATTCAGTGTAAGTATGAGTTTAACATGATTTGAGAAATCAAAGATATCACTCCCCTTCTCGGCGGTAACTATTTTAATATTTTCATACTTCGAAATATCATCTTTCAGATATTTGTGTCTCTTCATGTAAATGTCAGTAAAATTTTCACCTTCAGATACTATCACTTCGCTGCTGCAGTGTGAGAAATCATAAATGATTTCTGATTGATAGATCAGCTTAAGCAAAGTGCAGTTAAATGGTAAAATAATTCTATTGCCATAGTAAAGACCATTTTTCTTTTCTTCTAAAGCTTTTTTTATCGTGTTCATATTAACCTCTGCCATAAAAGAATACTAACCAAATAATTGTAAAGATCGGAATTAAAATTGGAATTGCATATTTAACAAGATATCCGATAAAGCTCGGCACTTCAATGCCAGCACGCTCAGAAATTGATTTTACCATGAAGTTTGGACCATTACCTATGTAAGTCATTGCACCGAAAAATACAGCAGCCACAGAAATAGCCATTAAATAAATCGGATCCTGTTCTTGAAAATGATGTACATCTTGGTAAAGATCAATATTTAATCCAAACTTGCCCATTGCTGCACTCAAAAAGTTTAGATATGTGGGTGCATTATCAAGAAATGCCGAGAGTATTCCAGTCCCCCAATAAAAAATATCTGCAGTCAATTGAGCACCATAAACTTTTGTCTCATATGCAATTAATTGAAGTGCAGGGATCATTGTTGCAAAAATTCCTATAAATAAAAATGCAACTTCTTTGATAGGATCAAAGTCAAATTCATTCCCTTTAAGCGCCTCTTTATTCGCAAACTTATACGAGAAAAAGGCAACGGAGAACATTATGATTTCTCGAATTCCAAATGGGAGTGGATGGAGACTCGGAACCCAGCTCAAAACTTTTGGATCGAGAAAAACTGAGATAATGACAATTAACAAGTATATAAAATTCTTTGCGCCGCGAAGTTCAATTTTTCCGGTGTACTCAGTAACAGATTCTCCTTTACCACTGTTTCTTTTATCAATGAAATAAAATACAATTAAAATACTCAATACACCAATTAACCAGATGTGCCAAACATGTGTTGCGACCCAAAAGAAATCAACTCCTCTCAAAAAACCAAGAAACAACGGAGGATCCCCAATAGGTGTCAAACCGCCTCCCATGTTGCTCACTATAAAAATGAAGAACACTACATGATACGTATTAATTCTATCACGATTCATCCTAAGAAATGGACGGATCAATAGCATTGAGGCTCCGGTTGTTCCAATGAGATTAGAGATCAATGCGCCGAATAACAAAAAAATAACATTTGCAAATGGCGTTGACTTTCGATCGATCTTAATTAATATCCCGCCTGAAGCAACAAAAAGAGAAGTCAGCAAAGCTATAAATGAAAGATACTCCTCCAGCGTGTGAATTAAACTGTGAGAGTCTTTTAATACAACCAAATAATAAGTAACAGTAATCATCCCAAGAAAAATTGCAACCTTAGGATAGTGATGTTCCCAAAAATGTTTGTAAAATAATGGACCAGTCGCGATCATCAGCAATAAAACCACAAATGGAATTACCATAAATGCGGATGGCAAAGTTTTTTCAGCATGTGAAGAAGCTGCAGTTGAGAGTGTCTGGGATGTTGTATCGCTCACGCTTGCTAATGAAGAATTCGCTAATCCGAATTCGGTATGCGTAAGTAATAAAAATAAAAGTGCAAATAAGAATATTATTTTTTTCATCAATTTATCTTAGGATTTATAACTACTAACTCTTTTTTAATTTGATCAACGTCCCTTAAAATATTTTTTACAGATTCTTCTGATTTATTAAGAAAGGTTGAAGGATAAATACCAATCCAAACAATAAATATTAAAATTGGAATTAATAATCCAATTTCCCTCTTGTTTAGATCATTCAGTTTTTCATTTTGTGGATTTTCCATCTTTCCAAAAACAATTCGTTGATACATCCACAATAGATAAATAGCAGCGAAAATGACTCCGGTTGCAGCGAGTGCAGCAAACCACCACCTTGCTAATACAGCAGATTTAAAAGTACCAATTAAAATTAAAAACTCACCAATGAATCCATTTAATAAAGGTAATCCAATCGAACTAAGTGAAACAATTAAAAGGATCGTCGAAAAAATTGGAACTTGTTTTGCGATCCCGCCATATTCCGAAATCAATCTTGTATGACGTCTGTCATATATCATTCCAACCATCAAAAAGAGAGCCCCAGTAGATAAGCCGTGATTTATCATCTGGATTACAGCTCCTTGCAAGCTTTCAATGTTCATTGCAAAAATTCCAAGTACAACAAATCCCAAATGGCTTACTGAACTATATGCGATCAATTTTTTCATATCAGGCTGCACCATAGCAACTAAGGCACCGTAAATGATTCCAACGATTGCCAATGCACTTATATAAGGAGCCAAATCAATTGAAACTTGCGGGAACATAGGAAGACAAAAACGAACTAATCCATAGGTACCCATTTTCAATAAAACTCCAGCAAGAATGACACTGCCGGCTGTTGGTGCTTCAACGTGGGCATCGGGTAACCACGTGTGAAATGGGAAAAGTGGAACCTTAATAGCGAAGCTTAATGCAAAACCTAAAAACATTAATAGCTGAACCGATTGCGTTAATTGTGGAGCTACATTTTTGAGAATCAGAAAATCAGTTGTAAAATATCCAATACTGTTCATTCCATAAATTCCGAGAGCAATAATTGCAACGAGCATTAGCAAACTGCCGAACATTGTATAAATGAAAAATTTTACAGCAGCGTAAATTTTTCTTTCACCGCCCCATATTCCAATAATGAAGTACATTGGAATGAGCATTGATTCCCAAAAGATGTAGAAAAGGAATAAATCAAGCGAGGCAAACACACCGATCATTCCTGTTTCCAGCACAAGGAAAAAGAATAAGAATTCTTTCACTTTTTTCTGAATGCTCTCCCAGGATGAAATTAAAGTAATCGGTGTGATAAAAGTCGTGAGCAGAATTAGAAGTAATGAAATTCCATCAATCCCGATGTGATAGCTTGCATTCAGACTTTTAATCCATTCTATTTTTGTAAGGAATTGAAACTCTGATTTTAATGAGTCAAAACCAAAATAAAGAAATAAAGAAACAATGAATGTGACTAAAGAAAAGCTCAATGCAGTATATTTTAACAGATTACTTTTCTCGGAATTAATAAAAAGAAGTACCACCGCACCAATCAGCGGTATAAAAATTGTCGCAGTTAAAATGTAATTTTCCAGCATATTAAAAAATGAAAAGTATAAAAAGTATTATAGCGATTCCAAAAACCATTACGAGAGCGTAAAACTGTGCAACTCCATTTTGGATCTTTCGAATGAACTTGCTTCCTGAATCAAAAAATGCCGCAGTCCCATTCAAGAATCCATCAATGATCTTAACGTCATTAACTTTCCACAGAAATTTTTCAGATGCAGTTTTTATAGGATTAACAACGAGAAGATCGTAGACTTCATCAATCCAATATTTGTTGAGCAGAAGTTTATACAGTTTTGTAAAATTATTTACAAGTGAAGTAATCGGTCTAATATTTTGAAGATAGAATTTTCTTGCAAGATAAATTGAAACCACAGCAATCCCTGCTGATAAAATCATTAGTAGAAATTCTGTCGTATGAGAATGTTCTCCATAATGAGTTATTTTACTTAGAGCAGGCTGAAATACTGGAGCCAGCCATGATGCAAACAGATTTCCATTTTCGCCGACAAAGAGTGCGGGCATCCCTATCAAGCCGCCAATGACTGATAGAACTCCGAGAATAATCAAAGGCACTGTCATCACTGAAGGAGATTCATGCAGATGTAGTTGCTCAGACCATCTTCTCTTTCCTTCAAATGTCAAGAAGAATAATCTAAAAATATAAAATGCAGTCATCATTGCAGTTGTAATGGCAATCACATAAAGTATGCTCGATCCATCCGCAAATGATTTCCAAAGTATTTCATCTTTCGAGAAAAATCCTGATAGGGGTGGGATACCAGAAATTGCAAGTGCTGCAGCTAAAAACGTCCAATAAGTTTTCGGCATGATCGATTTTAATCCACCCATTTTTCGAATGTCTTGTTCATCATGCATTGCATGAATTACTGAACCCGCACCAAGAAATAATAAAGCTTTGAAAAAAGCATGAGTCATTAAGTGAAAAATTCCAGCAGTGAAGGCGCCAACTCCAAGTGCGAGGAACATAAATCCGAGTTGACTGACTGTAGAGTACGCTAAAACTTTTTTAATATCGTTCTGCACTAAGCCAATTGTTGCTGCAATGAAAGCTGTTGCAAGCCCAATCACTGCAATGATCATCATTGTAGTTTCTGCTTGAATGAATAAAATAGAACACCTTGATACCATATATACACCTGCAGTCACCATAGTTGCAGCATGAATGAGTGCAGAAACAGGTGTTGGACCCGCCATCGCATCCGGAAGCCATACAAATAAGGGAATCTGTGCTGATTTTCCTGTTGCTCCAATAAATAAAAACAAAGTTATTAAAGTTAATGTAATCTCAGGAACTGGAATTTTATCTGCAAATAAAAATACCTCTGAAAATTTCAAGCTGCCGTAGGTCATATAAATTAAGAACATTCCGAGTAAAAATCCGAAGTCGCCAATTCGATTCACTATAAAAGCTTTTTTTGCAGCATCAGCAGTAGTGCTCTTTTCGAATTTTCTATCATACCAAAATCCAATTAATAGATATGAACAAAGCCCGACTCCTTCCCATCCTAAAAATAGCAGAACAAAATTATCCGCTAAAATCAAATTCATCATCATGAAGATGAATAAATTTAAATAAGCAAAGAATCTCGCAAATCCCTTATCTCCATGCATATATCCAATTGAGTAAACATGAATTAAAAGTCCAACACCAGTGACAATCAGACTCATCACCAGCGAAAGCGGGTCAACTTGGTAGCCAAATGAAATATCAAGGTTTGCCACTTTCATCCACTGGAAGAGGGTTACTATAATAGTTCGTTCATCGACTGGAAGAGCTAATACTTCAAAAAATGAAAAAGCGGAAATCAAAAATGCTAAACCGACAGCACCACTTCCGATAATTCCAACAACTTTTTCACTTTTGATTTTTCTCCCAAGAAATGAATTTAAAATGAATCCAATCAGAGGAAAAAAAACTGCGAGGTAAATTAAATTTGTAAACATCAATCAGATTACCACTTGAGAATATTAATTTCGTCTAAGTTAACAGTTAATTTATTTCTGAAGATTGCGATTATTATTGCAAGACCAACAGCAGCTTCTGCTGCAGCGACAGTCATGACAAAGAATACAAAAATTTGTCCTGCACTATCTCCAAGAAAAGATGAAAATGTAACAAATGTTAGATTCACAGAATTCAACATCAACTCAATAGACATAAAAACGATAATCGCATTTCGACGGGTGATCACACCGACGACACCTATACAAAACATTAATGCACTTACTATTAAATAAAATTCAATTCCGATCATTCGAATTTCCTTTTTGCTAATACAATAGCCCCAATCATCGCTGCAATCAAAAGCATAGAAGTGATTTCAAATGGGATCAAATAAGTAGTAAATAATTGCATCCCGATACTTTCGATCTTTCCGGCTGTCACAGAATTATTCGATTGCGGATAGTTTATTGCAGAATTCCCTTTAAAAAGAATTACATACGCAATTTGAATGAAAATCACTACACCGACAGATATCGCCGCTATTCTCTTAATGTTGAATCTATCTGTCAAAGCTTCTTCATCATCAAGATTTAGAAGCATGATCACAAAAACGAAAAGTACCATTATAGCACCGGCATAAACTAAAATCTGAAGCGCCGCTATAAACTGAGCATTAAGAACAAGATACAATCCTGCAAGTGCGAAAAAATTGATTATCAAAAAAATTGCCGAGATAACCGGATTAGCCCGTGTAATCATAATGACTGCAGATGTGACAGCAGTCAATGCAAAGAATATAAAGAGAATAATTTCAAACATTTAGTTATTAGAATTTATAAAATTTTGAATTTTTCTTTTCACAAAAATTGAGTGTAAAATCAAATTCCGCATTCCCAAATCCTCATTCTACATTTACTTAAGGAGTGTTTCTATAAATCATTCTGGGAAATGGAATCGTTTCACGAAGGTGATCAAGCTTACAGATCCAAGCGACAGTTCTTTCAACACCTAATCCAAAACCGGCATGAGGAACACTGCCAAATCTTCTAAGATCGAGATACCAATCGAATGCTTCCTGAGGCAGATAATGTTCTTTGATCCGATGGAGAAGTAAGTCATAGTTATCTTCTCTTTGACTTCCGCCAATTATTTCACCATATCCTTCCGGAGCTAACATATCAACAGCAAGCGCATATCGAGAATCATTCGGGTCGCGTTTCATATAAAATGCTTTAACTTGAGCAGGATAATGATGAATCATAACAGGTTTATCAAATTTTTCTGCTAAAACCGTTTCATCAGTTCCGCCGAGATCATTCCCCCACTCAAAATTAATTCCGTCTTTCTTTAAGATTTCAATTGCTTCTTCATAGTGCAATCGAGGAAATGGCCTTTTCACATTTTCCAGTTTAGAAATATCCCTTTCAAGCAGTTTTAATTCTTGTGATCTGTTTTTTAAAACAGTCTGAACTATATATTCAACGAATTCCTCAGCGAGATCCATGTCATCATTCAAATCAAAAAAAGCGACCTCAGGCTCTACCATCCAAAATTCGGTCAAATGCCGGCGCGTTTTTGATTTTTCTGCACGAAATGTGGGACCAAATGTGTATACTTTCCCAAGGGCTAAAGCAGAAGCTTCAGCATACAGTTGACCTGATTGAGACAAGAATGCCTTACCTAAATCAAAGTAATTAGTTTCAAATAGTGTAGATGTCCCCTCGCAAGCTGCAGGAGTTAAAATTGGTGAATCAACAAGTGTAAATCCCTTGTTATCAAAAAAGTTACGAATAGCTTTTATAATTTCATGACGAACTCTAAGTATAGCATGCTGCCTGCTTGAACGCAGCCACAAATGTCGTCTGTCCATCAAAAATTCTATTCCATGATCCTTTGGTGTAATTGGATATTCTTCGGCAATTGATATAATTTCAAGCTCTTTTAATTCGATCTCGAATCCCCCGGGCGACCGGTTTTCTTTTCTAACTTTACCTACAATCCTAACCGCGGATTCTTGTGTTAATTTATCAAAAAGATTGAAAGTCTCCTCAGATAGATTTGATTTTACAAGAACGCACTGGCAAATTCCTGTGCCGTCGCGTAAAACAATAAAACGAATCTTTCCGCTTGATCTTTTATTATAAATCCAACCTTTAAGCTCAACTTCGGAGTTAACATGGCGGGCTAAATCTTCAATATATACTTTAGACATACAGTATCAGATTGTACAAAAAATTTTTACAAAATTAAAAAATGCACGCCCCAAATGCAAAGAGTGATTTCTGTTTAATTTGATTAGATAGTAATAAAGTTTATAAAGCTTACACTGAACGAAGTTAATGTGCAATTATAGTGAAAAGTTCGTAAAGTAAATCAATTTGAAAATTAAGTTCTGCAGAACGGTCATTCTAACTCATCAGATTCGTCTAAAAATTCAGACAAGTTTGAATTTACCTGCGGCAAGCAGACAAAGTGTCTGAAGAACCCCTTCAGGGAAGAACCTAATATTACCCTTTAGATTCAATAGATGCTTCGTCTGACGAAGCGAAATCAGTAGTCGGATTAAAATGAATAATGATCAATTATTGATTGAGGGATTTTTTGGATCTTGCCGGATGCAATGCTTATCAAAGTGAATTCGAAATTTCCATCTGCACAAAGTTTTCTGGTTTCTTTTTTAATAATTTCAAATGCAACTTTTGCACTGGAAGCGTTAATGCTCTCAATTCCTGTTTTTACGATGAAATGATCGCTAATAAATAAAGGACGTTTGTACACTATAAAACAATTCTTCACGACCCAATTATATCCCATTGCATGAAAATCCTCCATCGACATTTTATAGCATCGTTTCAATTGATCATGACGTGCGGCGAGAACATAATCGAGATATTTTGAGAAATGAACATGATTGTTCATATCAATATCATCTGGGCGGACAGACAGTTCAGTTTCAAATTTTGAATAGTTAAAATTTTCCATTAATCAATCCCGTGACAACTTTGAAAAACTTAATACCGAATTTTTTCCAACTCGATTTTTAATTTAATTTTGAAAACATCTTCCAAAACCTGTTTTCTTTTTTCAGCAGCCCACAATTCTGTTTCAGGAGGAGTAGTTAGATATCGCAAAGTCATCAAAAACTCATTCCCCAATGGTTTGATTTTAATATCTTTAATTAATGCCGCGTGGGTTTTTTCCAAACCGTCTGCTAAACGAAGCAAGCTGGAAAGTTTTTCAACCAGTGCTCGATCCTCTTTATCTAAAGGTATAAGATTTTCATGATTCTCTTTTGGAAGCGCTTTCCGGTGATATCTGGCAATGTTTGCTATAATTTCAATTTCACGCTGGTTGAATCCGAGCATTTCGGAATTCTTTATTAAATAGTAGGAATGTTTGTGATGCTTTGCAATCGAGATATGGTATCCAATATCATGAAGCAATGCGGCATATTCGAGTAGTTCTCTTGCTTCAGCAGAAAACTTGTGAAATCTACGGATCTCATCAAATAATATTAGCACAATCTTTTTTACTTGAGCAGAATGCGGAAAATCAAAATTGTAACTCTTTCCCAGTTGAACGACACTGTCATTCCTAAGCTGCATTAATTTACTTCTTTCCTCTCCACTCGTACTAAATTTTTCAATCGCATCTATAATAATTCCTTCACGCATCGCATAGCCGCTTATCGTAAGTTTCTTGATCTTCAGCTTACGAACAATCTCATCAAATATTATTGTGCCTGCGGTGATGATATCTACACGCCCGGAATCAATTCCATTTATTTCTAATAATTTTTCTTTCGTTTGTGCTTTAAATATCTGCTCAGCAACCTTTTTATACTCAGCTTGTGTAAAAGAAAAATTATGGAGGGGAACATAATTATTCTGCTTATTATTGAATTCAGCACGGAGAATATGACCAATTGCCTGAATAGTTCCTGCAGTCCCAATTACATTCGTATAGCCAAGACGTCTAACCTGCCTCAATATTGGATTTAATTCCGCTGAAATATGTTTCCTGCAAGACTCAATCTTTGATTTAGTAAATTTCTCATTTTTATTAAAATATTTTGACGTTAATCTGACTGCGCCCAGTTTTACACTTGCTGCGTATTCGATTTTCCCTTTTTTCCCGATTAATAGTTCCGTACTTCCACCGCCGATATCAATCAGTAAAACTTTTTTGTTGTAAATATTCATTCCCTGCAGAACACCTAAATAAATCAATCTGGCTTCTTCAAATCCTGAGACAACATTTATATCGATTCCCAACTTTTCTTTAACAATATTAAGGAATTGCTTTTGATTTGGAGCTTCCCTAATTGCACTTGTAGCCACCGCATAGATTTCAGCATTATGTTTATCGGCGATCTCTTTAAATATTTGGAGCACTTGCATTGCTCTTTTAATTCCAGCCGATGAGAGTGATTTCATATCTGCTGAGCTTCTCATTGCGATTCGAACAACTTCTCTTTGTTTGTGAATGATCTCGAAATGCCCGCCCTGTTCAAGTCTAACTACAACAAGATGAAATGAATTAGTACCGAGATCGATCGCTGCAATATTAGTATGTTTCATTCAAAATTCTTTCTGCAAATTCGAGTACATCGTCTACTTGAATTGAATTTATATCATTTTCTTTTTTTATAAAATATTTATTTTCACCGATAGGTGACCACATTTTCGGGTTTGTCGGTCCAAATAAAGAGATCATTGGACAATTTGTGACTCCCGCAACATGCATTATTCCTGTATCGTTTGAGATGAACAAGTCGGATTTTTCGATAACGGCCGCAATTTGGGGTATAGTTTGAGTTCTCATTGGTATCAAATCAAAATTAATCATTTTATGTAACTGATTATATAATTCTTCATCCATTTGCCCTACTGTTAAAAAGAAAAACGGATTATATTTTGAATTAAGTTTATTCATCAACTCAGCAAAATTATCCACACTCCATCGGTTTTGAATTTTACCTGCGCCAATGTGAAGACCAATTTTCGGTTTATCTACTCCATTGAAAAACTTGTCCGCATAGACTCGATCTGTTTCAGTTATTAAAATGTGGCTCCTTAAATTTTTTGTCGAAATCTTAATTGGTTCGAGTATTTTCAAAATTCTTTTTGATATATGAACATCTGTATTTTCACGCCAATCAAAATCTACTGCAGAGTTGAACAAGAATCTACCAGAAAACAATTTTCCGTCTAATGAGCTGGGACCAATAAGATATTTGCATTTTGCCAATCTCACAAGAATACCGCTTGTGAACGAGATGGAAACTGTCACTGGAACTAAGCCAAGTTCAAACTTTTTTCCCCTTAGCTGTGTTGCTAAATATTTAATATATCTTACTGAAAATAATTTTTTCTTATCGAACAGAATAATGTTAGATAACATTTCATTCTGTCTAACAGCTTTGATGTTATCGGGGCTTGCGATTAAAGTAATTCTGCAGTCGGGAATATTTTCAATTAATGCACGGAATAAAGGAACGGAGGTAAGCATATCTCCAAATTGATTGTGCTGCCGAATTATCAGAATATTTTTAATTTCATCGGGCCTGGGTAGATTTGATTTCGGAGCTTTAAAAAATATTTTAAGAAAATTTATAAATATTTTTCTCAATGAAATAAGTTTTAAATTGAAATTGAATAATTACTGTTTGCCCTTGTCATTTTCATCAACTTCTTCATAATCAATATCGATTATATCTCGCTTGTTCTTTTT